>CBFDBN010000091.1:0-10697 GCA_965603055.1 uncultured bacterium
CTCTGCGGTGATTAATTTTAAATTTTTCTTGCCCAGAAAAGATTTAGTCTGTAATGCTTTATTGCTTCACTGAATCATCTTGCCCGAAATAGATAAACCGATCGATTAAATTGACATAATTACTCCATTCCCTGCCTGGTTCTTTTTCTTTTGCCATGATCCTTTGAAATGCAGCGACGGAAGAATCCAGTTCATCCGCGAAATTTAAAATAAGCGCTTCCAGCGTCATTGGCACAACTGGCGATCCCCGTTCCTTCTGTCCATGATGGCTGAGAATGCAATGGATCAATTGCTGTTTTAACTCCTCGGGAAAATCGGTCTGCTGTGATATTTTTTCCATGATTAGATTCATTCCAATCGTAATGTGCCCCAATAATCTTCCCGGGGTGGAGTATTCAATAAATCCCTGGCTGCTAAATTCTTCAATTTTGCCAATATCATGCAGGAATGCAGCAGACAACAGCAGGTCAGCGTTGACCGAATTATGGTAATGTTGAGTGAAAAACTTAACAATTACAAGGACAGACAAAGTGTGCTCCAATAATCCACCCAGGTAGGCATGATGCCATAATTTGCCGCCGGGCGCTTTGCAGAAGCGATCCATAAATTCGCTGTCAGATAAAAACTGTTTTAAAAGCTGTTGGAGCATTGGATTTTTAATTTCAGCCAAATTGTTCTTTATGCTCGCTAACATGTCCTTGATATTTTTTGATGTTGAAGGCAGGAATTGTTCCGGATCGATTTTGTCCCCTGGCACGGCTTTTCGGATTTGATCGATGGAAATGTGATTATAGTCGAAAAAAGTAATCACTTTTCCCTTGACTTTTATTATATCCCCAACCTGTATTTTTTTATTTGTCTCTTTAACATCTTTCCATAGAGAGCCACGAATGCGACCTGACCGATCCCCAAATTCAAAGGAAAGATATGTTTCTTTGCTGGATTTTTTGTCTTTTATTTCTTTTTTACGAACGATGTAGAAGGAGAGAATCGAGTCACCGGGAACAATATCTGTGATTAACTTCTGCTCCATTTAATTATCCTTATTAATGTTGGATTTACAGATTTATATCGTCGATTCACCAGGGTAAATCTCAGTCTGGCCGATGATCGAAATGACAGAAAAAAGATGTTTTCGTTCAAGGGCTAATTCGTATCAACCGGTTTCAGGATCAGTAATTCAAAATCAGAATTACAAATTTCAGTGCTATCTGTTATCGTTCTACGATATTCACCATTAAGCCAGAGTGATGTCTGATCTTTAAAATGTTTGCTGAACGGATTGCCCGATTGTCCGGTTGGAATGACCATTAATGAATTATTTTGATCTGATAAATCTACAATCATTCGCATGGATGGACCGACAATGGTGCGAAAATTGTCTTTGTTAAGCGCATACATTGAGTTGTTCACCGAGGTACATGATCCACCCAGGGGAAAGGGACCCAAATTAAAAAGCCGGTCTAACGGTTTCTGATCTCCCAGTACATGTTCAAACGTGAGTGAGTGAATGTTGCCCCAGTCCCAGTCATGAACGTTTTCGCCAAAATTGGTTTTAAGATAAGTAAATGTTTCGTCAAGCGAGGTGAGAATGATTTCGGGTAATGTTTCTTTTATACCTGGTGTATTAATATTGTCGAACCAGTCCGAATTTTCCCTGGTTACCAGGTTGTCCGTGATGCGAATTGGTATATTTGGCAGACTTAAAAAATTATGGAATAGAGAATCGCCCATTTCATCAGCAAAAATATTTTTATAAAACCGGGTTAAAAAGACCTCAAAAATGGTGGGCGCCACAGCCTTAGCGTCCAGGTTAAAATCCCAGGTTTCTAACGAGTGACAAAAATAGGTTTTAAGCTTGGTATTCTTTTCAAATTCTGGTAAAACTTCAAGAATAATTGGCATCAAATATTGGGCATGTTTTGAAAATAGATCGGATTGGATCGTCTTGAAGTCATTTAGATCAAATTTATCCTTTATCGCCAGCAGTTCTTTAATGCGTTCTGCCCGATAAGGTGGTTCCCAATAAGTACTAATAAAATAAGGATATTTATCGTCATCAACTTTATTATTGGCAGTAATAATCACACCCTCGGGTGGATTGTATGAATGAGGTAATTGTTTAAAAGGAATACTGGTTATCCATTCAAAATTCTTATTCCATCCTGGTTGTGGAATCAATCCGTTTCCACTTTTTCGGATGGGAATAGAACCGGTGCAATAATAACCGATATTCCCGGCTGTATCGGCATAAATATAGTTTAGCGCTGGAACAGAGAAATGCTGCAAGCCATCTATAAACTCGTCCCAATTTTTTGCTTTCATGATTTTGTAACAGGCTAATGCCTCATCACTGGTTTGATGCCCGTTCCATTTTAACGAGATTGCTTTTACCGAATTCTGCAATGCCGGGTGAATGTTTGAAATAATGGGACCCTGGTGTGTGAAATGAATAATTAAATTTTCTGATGGCTGGTCTTTAACAGCAATTTCTTCAGTTATTTTTGAAAAATCGTACCATTTTCCCTGGTAGAAATATTGATCAGTATTGTTCGGATTAATCCTTTCAACGAAAAAATCACACCCATCAGCCATTACATTGGTTAGACCCCAGGCGATTGATTTATTATGACCGATTACAATCCCGGGAATCCCTGGCGAAGATACGCCATAGCAATCAATCCCCGGTGCTTTGAGGTGAATCTCGTACCAGATCGCTGGATTTTGATGTGACAGGTGGGGATCGTTTGCCAGCAGTGGTTTACCTGTGTGGGTTCGGTTACCAGAAACAACCCAGCTATTACTTCCCAAACCAGAGCCATTTAATCCCAACAAATCAAGTGAATTTTGCGCAATATTATTTATTCGAGTTTGTAATTGATCAAATTGAAAAGATTGACTTTCAACAATAGTCGGGGCGTTTGTGGGATAGCCAGGGAGAATCTCAATTGTCTTTTTTGTGCCAACCTTATCAATTAGCTCGCCGAATACCAGGTCAACATGCCACGCCATTTCCAGGCTCCATGCCATCAACCTTTGGTATGCCAGGCTATGTTCGATCTGCCAGGCTTGAGGCTGGTATTGCAGCAAATTGAACTCAGTGGGTAGGCGATCTTTGTTTCGAGCTAAAAAGGCATTAATCCCGGATGCGTAAGCATCTAAAATTCTTTTTGATTCTGCTGAAATATTATGTGCTAATTCATGGGCAATTTTAGAAATTCCAATTGTTTTAATAAACCGATCTATTTCCAGTGTTTCCGCCCCAAAAATTTCCGATAAACTACCGGTTGCCGCACGACGGTTCAAGTCCATCTGCCATAATCGATCCTGGGATACAACGTAGCCCATTGCAAAGAACAGGTCTCGCTCGTTTTGAGCTATAATATGGGGAACTCCAGAATCATCTCGATAAATTTTTACAGAAGATTGCAGCCCTTCAACCTCAAGCGTACCAGTCGTCTGTGGAAGTGACTTTTTGACCAGGCGAACGCCAAGAAAGAGAATCACAACCGCAACAAGCAAAGCCATACCCAGAATTCCAATAATGATCTTCACAAATCGCGGCATGTTACCTCCGAAAAGCAACTCATATTAAGTGGTTGGATTATGTTTATTGATGATTTATTTTTTTTCTTTTTTGTTCACTTTTTTTGTTTCCTTCTTTTCTCTTTTGGTTCGGGTAGGCGTTGTTGTGGTTGATTCTTGAGATTTTGATCCATCTTTGTTCACAACCGGTCTTCTCTCCTGTCGTTTTTTTTTTTTAGGCTGTGGTGTTTGCTTGGGTGTAGAAACACCTGTTTCCGTATGTTTGGATTATGTGGCAACGGTAAACCCAGGGGAAGCTGTCGCTGATGTTGCCGGCATACCGCGTCGATCAAAGTCACGTCGCTGGGTAGGTTGTAATATATCTTTGGATTCTGCCCGTTGACTTCCATGGTAATATTCATCCACCCACCATGGCATTACATAATAGTATTGCCAGTTGTAATTATCCTCGTATAATGGATAATCATAAACCTGTAGGTGTGTGTCGTTTATCGGGTTGTTTTGCTCGTGGCAACTCGAGCAATCTTCAATGAATGAGATTTCTTGAGAATGATAAACGCCCGTAGAATCCGAAGCTGAATATATTTCTGGATGTTTGAAAGTTGTATAACAACTGCCCCAGAATAATATTATAATGATGGAAAGTAAAAGAAAGATGAACTTTTGTTTATTCATTTTGAATTTTCCCAAAAATTAAGAGATTGTAAGTAAATAATTTTTAGTTCACGATTCGCTTTCGGTATTGTCACTCCATCGATCGCTTTATTGTTGTTTAAAAGATTTTTCGCAGAGAACTCTAACGCGAATTTTGGTGAAAAATACCAACACAAAGCAGCATTCATATATCCTTTTCCTGAGCCGAACGAATTATTATCATTATCATTAATTGCAAAATCATATTCCCAGAGCAAGGTTATGCTGTTATCTACATTGACATGTATACCACAGAAAAAGTTGACATCCTTTTCCTGTTTCAAACTTTCAGTACTATAATTGATTCCTGCATGATAGCCTAACCCTGGAAGACCCGACTCCCTAGCTGAAAGATATCCACTCGTAGTAAGAAAAAGTCCTTTAGACTTAATTTGATATCGATTTAGAGAATCATTCGCGAAATAAGAACCAAAACCTTGTGAGTCAAAGCCGATTGAAATGTCAGGCCAATACAAACCTTCAGATTGCTGCATAAACTTTAATTTGTAACGGACATTTATCCCGGGTGATTTGTTCCATTTAACACTTCCGTGACCAATGATATTCTGTCCTCCATAGGTAATTCCAAACTGCAGTTGTTTTGTAAGTCCCGTTGTTAATCCTCCTAACATACCCCCAGTATGATATAATCTAAGGTTTACTTGAAATTCTTTATCTTCAGTACTAATTGTGTTCGCTGTAGGATTGTCTATTAAATTTATTGGCTTAACTCTGTTCCTGTTAAAAGAATCTAAGTAAACAATTTTTTGATTTATTTTAGGGCTTTGGCAAGAGATTATTTGAGAAAATAAGAACGTAATGATTAATATTACAAATCGCCTATTCATCATATTACTCCTTCTTTTGGACATTTAACCAGTATGTATAATTTAAAACATTTATTACGTAAAATCAAGGATAAAGTACAATTCGCTAAAAAAAGATAAGAGTAAGGCTTAATTAATACTCCCCAAAAATGGCGCATCTTCGATTTGCATCGCTATGTCCGGTATGTTTATTAGTATTTGTTACCTTATATTATCATTTTTGTTCAACTAATTCAATGGTTAACATTTTATCGAATAAATTTCAGAAAAGTTTCTAATATTGGAAAATGTTAATTAATCTAAAAATACAGATTTAAATTAAAAAAAAGCAATATTCGCTTTTTTACTTGATTATAATTGCATTGTTTTTTAATTTGTGTTTCACAAAATTCAATACTGCCAATTTTTGCCTACCGGGGGAATGTGTGGAGGTGATGCATTGTGAAAGATATCCAAAATTCTAAGAAACAGCATGTTGGGGGAGAAGAATCAAATTTTTTCTCACAGAAACTTCAAGAGAATACAAAACAAATCGACATTGAAACGATACAGGGTTCAACTTCTACGATTAAAGTGATAGACCTGTCAAACAATCCGAAAGTCCAAAATATTGCATCGAAAGATATTCTAATTCAACTTGAGCAAAAGGTTAAAAAAATTAATGAAGCGTCGGCGATGTCCAGCACTTTCGATGCTCTATTTGAAAATATTCGAAGTGCTGTTACCATCATTAATAATAATCGACAGATCATTAAAATAAATGATAATTTTGTAAGGCTAACTGGATATGAACAAGGCGAGCTAAAAAATCACCTGAACATCGCCAGCTTGTTTATTAAAAAAGATAGAAAAAAGATCGACCTTTTTTTGAAAGAGCTGGAATCCAATGGACAGACGAATAAAGACATTATTACAGTGCAATGTTTATGTAAAGATAATGCAACCCGGCATGTCGAATTAAACTGTGCAAAAGTAGCCGGGCAAAACCAGGTTATGGTTATCATGGATGACATTACCGAGCGCAAGCAGCAGCAACAAGAAATATTAAGACGCAACAAAGAATTGACAGTATTAAATTCAATTTCCAGATTAATAAAACAACCCAAAGATTTACAGAAAATTTTAAGCCTGGCTCTGGAGAAAACCCGGCTTGTTATCGGTATGGAAATGGGAGTGATTTATTTAGGAAACCAATTTATTAAAAATTTACAGCCGATTGAAACGATCGGTATGACTGGAGAAAATGCCAAAAAACTTTTAGAACAAAATTTACCTCTCTTCAAACAAATTAAGAAGGATAAAAATGACCTGTTTTTAAATCCATCCAATGGTGTTTTCCGGGAAATATTTAATAAGCAGCCAAAATGTCGATCCATTGCGCTGCTACCGCTGTTTATTCGAAAAAATACTTTTGGAATTTTGGCACTGGCAAGTAAAAAACAAATCGATTTTGATGAAGAAAAAAAGCAATTACTCTCAGCCATTGGACACCAATTAGCCATTAACATAGAAAATGCTATTTTATTCAAAGAGTTAGATGAAAAGACCAAAGAGGTTGAGGCTAAAAATAAAGAACTCAGCTCATTCGTATTCACCGTATCCCATGATTTGAAAACCCCGCTTATTGCGCTTCATGGTTATTTGGATCTTTTTTGGGAGGAATTTCAAGCCATAATCGATGAAGCCGGCAAAGAATATTTTGATCGACTTTTATATAATACACAATACATGAATAGAATGATCAATGATCTGCTAAAACTTTCCAGAGCCGGGCGTGTCGTTGGGACAAAACGAAGATTTTCCACTTTTAAATTAGTAAAAGAAATTTACATGTGTCTCTATCCACAACTGCAAGAGAAACAAATAAGATTTGACATCTCGAACAGATTGCCTATTATTTATGGAGATCGCCAGAGATTGCAAACAGTATTCGAAAATTTAATCGGAAACGCCATCAAATATAATTCGGAAAAGCGCCAGCCATTTATTGAAATTGAATGCAAAGATCGAAACAACTTCTATGAATTTTCAGTGAGAGACAATGGGATCGGAATTGATTCTGCTGATCATGAGCGTATTTTTGAAGTCTTCCAAAAATGCGCGAAAAATGAAGAAAGCAGCAATGGAACCGGCGTTGGACTCACTATCGTAAAAAAAATCGCCGAGCATCATGGTGGAGCTGTTTGGGTGGAATCAAAGCTGGATAAGGGGGCATCTTTTTATTTCACCCTGCCAAAACCATCAACACAATGAATTCACATTCCCCTCATATTTATGTGATAGAAAAGGGCTTGTGGTAGTTTAAATTAGAATTGCCGCAAGCCTTTTCTTTGTTTATACCTAAATCCCGGCGTAACCTTTCAAAGGTTATTTTCCCTCTCAAGACTGAGTAATTACAAATCATTGAAAAAATAGCTTGATTTTTTAAAAAATCTTTTTATTATTACCATTACAATAATAATTCAAAATCAAAATAAGGAATAAATGATGACCATTGAACAAAAATTAAACTCGTTGGGCTTAACGCTACCTCAAACACCCAAGCCAGTCGCTGCTTATATCCCGGCTATTCAAGTTGATAATATGGTTTATACCTCGGGACAGATTCCAGTGGTGACAGGTGAGCTAAAATTCAAAGGTAAATTGGGGAGAGAAATCTCCCAGGAACAGGGATACGAGGCTGCTAAAATTTGTGCCATAAATGCACTAAGCGCCATCAAAAGTGTTATTGATGACCTGGATCGAATCGAGCAAATTGTGAAAGTTGTGGGATTTGTCGCCAGCACAGATGGATTTACAGACCAGCCGGCTGTGATAAATGGCGCTTCAGAATTTTTAAAAGAATTATTTGGCGAAAAAGGCGCTCATGCCCGAAGCGCCGTGGGAATGGCAGAGCTTCCGCTTGGGGCTGCCGTTGAGTTAGAAATGATTGTAAAGGTTAAATAAAAATATGATCAAAAAAAATACAACGGACAGTTTGACACGCCGTCGATTTGTTGGGGGAGTAATATCAATATTGACTGCCTCAGCTTTTATGCCGGGAGATATTCTGGGTAAGGAACAAAAAGATCAAATTATAAAACCACAGCGTTTACAACCCGGCGATACCGTGGGACTCATTGCCCCAGCCAGCGCTGCTTTTGAACCGGCAACGATTCGAGAGGGTGTGGAAACCTTACAATCACTGGGTTTTAAAGTAAAAACTGGAGAACATATCAAAGAAAAATATGGCTACTTAGCTGGCAGCGATGAACACCGGGTGGCGGATTTACACCGGATGTTTGAAGATGATGAAATAAAAGCCATCGTCGCGTTAAGGGGCGGGTATGGCAGTATGCGATTGTTAAATTTAATTGACTATGACCTGGTAAAGAAAAATCCAAAAATATTTATCGGCTATAGCGATATCACGTCTCTTAATTTGGCGATTTATCATAAGACCGGCCTGGTCACATTTCATGGACCGGTAGCAATTTCAAGTTTCTCAAAGTACACACAGGAATATTTTTGGAAGGTGGTGAGTTCACCAGAGCCCCTGGGCAAAGTTAAACACCCTGTTCCTGGAAATACTCTACGTCCCACTGCTCATCTGAATACCATCCGACCCGGCAAAGCCACAGGCAGATTGATAGGAGGCAATTTAACATTATTCACTGCCTTATTGGGTACGCCTTACGAAGTGGATAGCAGGGATGCCATTCTATTTCTGGAGGAAACTGGCGAAGAGCCCTACGATGTGGATCGCATGTTGACGCATTTGTTATTGGCTGGCAAATTGGATCATGTCGCTGGTGTTGTATTTGATAGATGTCCCAACTGTAAACCCGGTGATTACAAGCCAGCATTTTACAATAGCTTTAGCCTGGAAGAGGTTCTGGAAGATCGGCTGGGGCAGCTAACCTGTCCGGTACTTTATGGCTTGAATGTTGGTCACGAGGCTGACAAACCGACGCTGCCAATGGGAATAAAGGTGACCCTGGATGCTGATCGAAAAGCACTAATTTTTAAGGAAGCGGCAGTGGTTTAAATAAGCAGATTGATTGCAAAGTAATGCTTCAGTTATTGGTCGGCGGGCGTAACCTTTCAAAGGTTCAAAACCTTTGAAAGGTTGTTTTCTTTTTCAAGACTGTGAACGATTAAATTGTAAAAATATTTTTGCTTGACTTTAAAGAATAAATTTCATATTTTATCTCAACTTAAAGCTTTTGGGCGATTAGCTCAGTTGGTTAGAGTACCGGTCTCACATACCGGGGGTCACTGGTTCAATTCCAGTATCGCCCACGATTATCATTAATATTTGAACGACAAAGAACGTGTTTTTATTTTTAATTATCTCAGTTGGTTAGAGAGTCCCGATTTTGCAGAAGAAAGATTACTTTTAAAAGGAATCCATATCAAAACTTGATTTAACTAAAAATTATACAGGTATTTAGCCAGCAAAATTGATTGAGCTGAAAAGAAATGTTTTCAGTTAATTAACTTCTTTAATAAAAGTTAATTTAAAATTGATGATCTAATATTATCTTTTGCGTATTTCATCAAAAGAATTTTAGTTTAGAATATCAATAATTTAGAAAATATTTACTTGTTGTTGGAAGCCCAACTAATTTGGTTGGGCTTTTTTAATACTTGCTGTATCGGAATTTCAAAGTTTGTGTAAAAAATACTATAAAAAAAACCTTACAAGGAGTAATAGAGATTCACGGAGAACTTTTTGGATGTATTATTTAGCGGTTATAAAACTCCATTTAAACTCCGCTTCCTCCGCTTCTCATTATAGGGGAATTACTTCATTAATCAATTTGAGAAGCTATGTTCTCAAGAGTGCATCATTACTTTATGAATGGAGGTGAAATTACTTGTCTGAAAGGGAAACTGGCACAGTTAAATGGTTTAACAGCAATAAGGGATTTGGCTTCATCACTCGTGAAGACGGAAACGATATCTTTGTTCATTATAGTGCGATTCAAGGCGACGGATTTCGAAGCCTGCAAGAAGAGCAAAGAGTTGAATTCACTGTAACAGAAGGTGATAAAGGTCCCCAGGCTCAGCAAGTTGTTGTTTTATCATAAAAATTAATGAGTATGACGCATTTTGCAATGCGTCGCAAAAAATAATTTTTCCTCGAATAAGGAGCATAAAAATGAACATTTATGTTGGAAATTTATCCCCGGAAGTCAATGAAGACGACTTGCGTGAGGCTTTCGAAGCACACGGACAGGTTTCTTCTGTTAAAGTCATTAAAGATAGGTTCACTGGTGAACCTCGAGGATTTGGTTTCATCGAAATGCCTGAACAGGAAGAAGCAAAAACTGCGATGGAAAGTTTAAATGGCAACGAATTGAAAGGCAAATCTATCATCGTTAACGAGGCAAGATCTCGAACTGACAAACGCCGTGGTGGTGGTGGTGGTGGAAGAAGAGGCGGCGGTGGTAATTGGCAATCAAGATATTAGAATATATTTTTCTTTAAGTTAATAAAAAACTGACCGGTCGTTCTAAGCGACCGGTCAGTTGGATCAGTTAGCTTTAATAGGCTTAATTAATAACATTGACCGCCAAACAATTATTCCCCCCAAAAATCTCAGTGAACCTTCGCTAACTCCGTTGCTCCTTGTAAGATTTTTTTATA
>CBFDBN010000092.1:0-10686 GCA_965603055.1 uncultured bacterium
GGGCTGTTGGGAGAAGGAAGAATCAATGCCTTTACCGCAGTCAGTCAGACCGATTGGCCTTTAATGGCGACCATTTTTACAGAAAATTTTGATTACGGGCTTCCACCAACCTGGATTGCTGATACCTCCTGGCATGATGATGATCCTGGCAACAGAGATATTGATTTTGATGATATTTACGAACCCGGATCGATAAAAGTCGGTTATGATGTCTGGACCCCTCCTTTCATGATTGTTGATAGCGATTATGAAGGCAACGTGCCGATTGATGCTTCTTTAACCAGTCCAATTATTGACTGCTCAATGTTTTCGGATATGAGGCTGGTGTTTAACAATTGGTTTCAAAACTACCGCACAGGTAATATTGAACGAGGAGATATTGATGTTCGCATCCATAATGGACCCTGGCAAACCGTTGCCAGCTTTGTGGATAACAGTAGTTACAACGTTGTCGATGCTGCCCGGGAAATTGTCGTTCGTCTTCCCTCGTTTGTCGATTATCAAAGCAGCGTACAATTTCGATGGCACTACTATAATGCTGAATACGAGTGGTTTTGGGGGATCGATAATGTAAATTTACTGGGGCAAATGATAACAGATACCCTCCGGGTGAGCCTTTTTCCCCCCTTTCAAACAGCTAATGGCGACAGTGGCGAAACGGTTTCATTTTTGGTGAAAGTTAAAAATATTGGTTTACAGAGTGATAGTTATAACCTGGAAGCCCTTAATTTTTCATGGCAAACAACGATATGGGATTCTACCGGAACGAACCAGATCAGTAACACCGGTATCCTCGCTTCCACCGAAGAGCTGGACGTAATGGTGAAGGTAGAGATTCCCATTGGCGCCGCTATTGGTGAAACTGATACAGCCAGGATCAGGGCAACTTCTGTCACCGAAGCCGCTATATTTGCTGAAGCAGCAGTGTTAACGAAATTTATCCAACTCGATCGAATTCCCTGGTTTGATGATTTTACGACATTAGATCCACTGAAATGGCCATATAATACCGGTCCGGCACAGATCAGTACTTCAGGCATGAATCCGCCCAGTCCGCCTTACTCATTAAATCTGAATGGGGATGCAGCCGGGGGCGACGAGATCCAATCAAATGCCATTGATTTATCAGCAGAAAGTGGGGTAATCTTAAAATACAACTGGCAGCGTACCGGCGGCGGTGATTCTCCGGAATCCGGTGATGATCTATGGGTCGATTATTTCAGTGCTTCCGGCACCTGGATGAGTTTGAAACAGCATTTCGGCGATGGTCCTGATATGAGCAACTTTGATTCTGTCGCAGTTGGCTTGCCGGCTGATGCTTATCATCGTAATTTTAAAATTAGATTTCGTAACGCAGCAACCGCTGGAGCTTTTGATGATTGGTTCATCGATGATGTACTCATTACCTGGGGACCTGATATGGTTGTTGTTCCTGATCCAGATCCGTTTGATTTTTATGTAGATTTAGGTGATAGCACCTCCGGAACTTTGACGATTAAAAATGCTGGCAAAGGTAGCTTGTTTTTCACGGTTAACCATAGCTTTAACAGCAATAATTTTAATACAAATTTTATTGAGACCAGCTTTTATAATCCTGATAACGAAGATGACGTTACAAAAGACCCCAGCTTTGATAAAAATGCGCGTACCACCGAGGGGCTTTATACAGGAAGCATGATTAACAAAAATAGCGGCATTCTTGCAGAGGGTGATGTGTTAAAATCCTGGCCGGCGCCCGGTCCCATCATTAGTCCCTGGGGTGTCGGATTTGATAAAGCCAATGTCTGGATTTCTGATGTCGATGCGCTTGAAGACCACGAGATTACCACGGAAGGCGTTCGATTAGGCTCGTTTAATTGTAGTTCCTGGATTGGTTCCTGGCCGGGTGATCTGGCTTACGACGGACAGTATCTCTGGCAGGTGAATGTCGGCGGAGACAATGGAATTTATCAATTAGACCCGGCAACTGGCGCAGTAGTAAATTCAATCCATGATCCCAATTACAATTGGGACGCGACGTCGCAACGAGGATTGGCTTATGATCCGTCGGAAGATGTCTTTTACGTGGGCGGCTGGAACGATGATATGGTTTACCGAATAAAAGGATTAAGCTGGAACAATCCCGGGGAGGTGTTAAGTTCCTTCTCGTTTATGAGTGTTTCTGGATTAGGCTGGCACCCGGCTGGATCGCTCTGGATCGCGATAAACGGAACCCCGGACATTATTTATAAGGTCAATCCAATTAATGGGACAATTCTCAGCCAGTTTGCGGCTCCCGGTGTAGGAGATGGGTATTGGGGCGCCGGGCTCGAGGTCGATAATGACGGTAACCTGTGGGTCGTTTGCCAGGATAATAATACCGTTTACCTCGTTGATTCAGGGGAGCCGTTATTTACCTGGCTTAAAGAAGATCCCCGGGCTGGATCAGTTACACCGGGGGACAGTGCTATCGTCGTGGTAACACTTTATGCAACTGATGAAGCCGGCTTGCTGCCTGACACAACTTATACGGCTACCATAAATGTTCATAGCATGCCGGTGGAGGAAGATACCAGCATTGCCGTTTCCTTAACCGTTAACCCGGTAGATTATTATTTCAGGGCAAGTCCGGCTGATCAAAGCACTAAAGGAATTGCTGGCGATACTTTATCCTACCGGGTAATGATAAAAAATTACGGACAACTTACTGACAGCTACAATTTAACTGCATCAGGAAATTCCTGGCACACCACTTTCTGGGATTCTTCCGGGACCACTCAAATAACCAATACCGGCGCGGTTGCCTCTAAAGCAACACTCGGATTCATCGCGCGGGTGGAAATTCCCGGTAATACAGTTTACGGAGATACCGATACTGCTCATGTGATCATCGTTTCTGCGGGCAAGCCCAACCTGTTAAAATCAGCAGCAATTGTCTCTTTTTCAGTTGGAACACCAGATACGATACCCTGGTTTGATAACTTTGCCACTGTACAATTAGAACCCGGTAAATGGATCTACAACAGCGGACCCGCTGAGGTCAATAATTTAGGCAGTAATCCTCCAACTCCTCCCTATTCTTTAAATTTTAATGGGGATTCCACCGGGGGTGATGAGGTACACTCTACACTTATTAATTTATCACAAGATAGTGTGGTGGTTCTGGCTTATGCCTGGCAACGGACTGGCAGCGGCAATTCACCTGAAACAGGTGAAGATTTGTGGATTGATTATTTGAATTCATCCCTGTCATGGGTGAACTTGAAACAGCATCCTGGTGATGGACTGGATATGACCGAATTTGAACCAGAAATGATCCTGTTGCCCACAGAAGCTTATCATAATGCGTTCCAGCTCAGATTCCGAAATATCGGATCAATTGGCAAGCTTGATGATTGGTTTGTCGATGATGTTGCCATTACCCACCCACCGGTAATTCAGGTTACACCGGAAAATTATGATGTAACGGTCATATCTGGAGATAGCATCAAGGGCAAACCGCAGCTAACCATCAGTAACGTTGGCGAATACCATTTAAATTATCGAATATTGACCCTGCCCGGTACCGGTACGAATTCTTTTATTCAGTTTGAGCCAGCTGCACGAATTTATCCCGAAGAATTTTCTTCAATCGTGTTAAAAAAGGGAGACAATGATCCAAGAAAAGGCGCGCCTGTTATTCATAATGCCGGCGGGCCCGATAATTTTGGTTATTATTGGATGGATAGCGATGAAGCCGGCGGTCCCGCTTTCAATTGGATTGACATCACTCAAGTCGGGACTCAAATTACCCTGCCTGGAAGTGATGATAATGTCGGTCCCTTTCCCATTGGCTTTTCCTTCCCATTCTATGGTAACTCATTCAGCACGTTTAGATTCTGCAGCAATGGATTTATCAGCTTTACCAGTATGTCTACCGACTGGTCAAATGATCCCATACCCAATCAAAGCGTCTTTAATTTGATTGCTCCTTTTTGGGACGATTTAAGTTATGACATGAACAGCAGTGCATATTATTATACCGATGGCAATAAGCTGATTATTCAGTGCAATAATGTTCAAAAAAGCTATTCAGAACGAAATACTTTTCAAATTATTCTTGATAAAAATGGCTCCATCATATTTCAATATTTGACGATGCAATCCTCATCATATTCAGCCACCGTTGGTATTCAAAATTATGATGGCTCTGATGGCCTGGAAATCGCATTTAATACCGAATATGTTCATGATCTGATGGCGATTTATATTTCCACTGGTGTACCCTGGATACAACTTGATCAGACTGCCGGCGTGATTCCAAAAGACTCGACCCATGCGATAGATGTTGAATTTAATGCAAAAGATGTCGTAGTTGATACGGTACTACATGCGGACATCGTTATTCGCTCCAGTGATCCACTGGATTCGAGTGTTGTCATCCCGACTCGAATGCACGTCAGGGTTGCCGAACCGATAACCGGCGTGATTCGCTCCGGTGTGATTCCGCTGGAGCATGCCGTTGCCCAGGTCTGGGATGAATATCCCAATGGTATGATCATTTACCAAGACACAACCGAAGCTGATGGAAAATATTTTCTTGCCGTGCCACCGGTCGGGGGAATCTATACTGTTAGAGCCTTTGCCAGAGGCTATGTACCAGCTTTTAAAGAGAAAGTGCCCGGCAATACCTTTAACCTGAATTTCAGCCTGGAACCAGTGGAATCGATTACCCCAACCACCGAATGGGTCGACTTCTTCAGCAGCAACTCAATATTCTGGGATGGTCCGGTTCAAATTGGCGATGTCATTACGGCAGAAGATACCGGCGGCGTCGTATGTGGAATCTTTACGGTGGATAAGCCAAATTATTATGGCTATATGCCAGTTTATCGGGACGATAGTTATACGCCTGACATCGATGAGGGCGCCGAGCCGGGAGATACAATTATCTTTAAAATTAATGGCTATGAGGCAGAAGCATTAGGTCCTGATAGCCCGGTCTGGACCAATCATGGAGAAATGCGCAATGTCGATCTCTATGTTGCAGAAATTGATACTGTAAAAATACCACTTATGACTGGCTGGAGCCTGATTTCCTGGTACGTAAAAACGGCTGAGGATTCCACGCATAAAATATTAGAAGATATTTTACCGAACGTCACGGTAGTACTAAGTTATGAAAATGGGGCGTTAGTCTATGATCCCAAAAATCCGAATATGAGCAATCTGAAAGAAATGGATCATCTGCACGGTTACTGGATCAGGATGGCTCAGACCGATACCCTGCTGGTTATCGGAAACCCGGCTGATATAATGGAAACATCGATTGCTTGCGAGCCGGGCTGGAACCTGGTCAGCTACCTGCCGAGAAAACCGGATTCGGTAGCACATGCTTTTGAAACGGTAATCGATAAGCTAATTCGGGCTTATGGATTTAAAAATGGCGCTATAACCTTTGATCCAGCTAAACCAGAATTCAGCACGCTTCATATTTTGGGACCATCTTATGGTTACTGGTTAAACCTGACGCAGGCAGACAGCTTAACTTATCCAGAACCATTACGTGTGCAACTTCCTGGTGAAGATCCCATACTGTTTAAATTACTTGCTTCAACAGGACAGAATTTTATCCCGACCAACGAATGGATAAATATCTATGGTCAGGAAATAAAACTGGATGGAGAACTTTTGCCAGCAGGAACAAAAATCAGTGCCAAAGATCCTGACGGCATAACCTGCGGAGAATTCGTGGTAACAACACCAGGAACGTTCGGTTTTATGCCGGTTTACGGGGATGATCCCAATACCAGCATCGATGAGGGAGCGAAAGCTGGCGATGAAATTTCCATCTACTTTAATGATTACGAAATACCTGTTAAGTTGACCTGGAAAAGCTTCGGAGATTTTATCGACCTCGGCTCGATCATTACCTCTGTGGCAGGAGATTTGAGAAATCTGCCCACGGAATATCATCTTTCTCATAACTATCCCAACCCGTTTAACCCGGAAACAACCATCAAATTCCAGTTGCCAGAACCGGGTCATGTCACCCTTAAAATATACAACATGCTGGGGCAGGTGGTACGAACATTAGTAGCAGAACAAAAGAAAGCTGGCTACTACCGCGTCAACTGGGATGGTCGGGATAATCGTGGATTTTTATGTGCGAATGGCGTTTACCTGTATCGGCTGAAAGCTGGTAATTATGAGAAGACGCGGAAGATGGTTATGTTGAAATAAGGACCATCAGTAGAGTGTTGAACGTGAGGCGTAGGGGGTAACACATGACCAGTGCACTCTACGCCTCATACGTTCCGATCATTTAACTTTATTCAAAAATAGAAATTTTTAATATTAATCAGACACAACTAGCTATGGCACAGAAAGGTTTCGCAGCATGAAAAGACGTCACACCGTTTGCAGCATTGTTCTTTGTCTCTTTTTTATCTTATTTAACAATCCACTCAACGCCCAGGTCATCCCAACAGATGAGTGGGTCACTTTTTACAGCCGGAATACCATCTTTCATGGAGGTCCGGTCCCGATCGGCGCTGTCATTGACGCGTATGATCCTGATAGTGTACTTTGCGGTACCTTCACTGTCACGACTGAAGGAGAATACGGCTTTCTATTTGTCTATCGGGATGATATGTTAACCGTTGAAATGGATGAAGGAGCAGTGCCAGGTGATACGATTACCTTTAAAATTAATGGTTTCTCGGTAAAAATCCTGGGACCAGACACCAACACCTGGACTGAAAACGGCGATATTTTTGAAGTAAACCTGGCAGACAACCTTTCCCCAACGAAAATTGATTCAATCGCCGATATTGTTCTTGCCGAAGACTCCCCGGATACGATCATCGCTGACCTGGATTCGATCTTTTTTGATCCGGATAATGATTCATTAAAGTTTTCAGCCCAGGGCAGCACACCGCGTATCCTTCCGACAATCGATGAAGAGAATCGATTAATTATCTCACTCGCGCCGGATTCGTCAGGTGAAACCGTCTTGATTGTAACTGCCCGGGATGCCTGGTTTTCAATCCATGATACGCTATTCATCGAAGTCATGGCAATTAATGACCCACCAGTTATTTTTAATCTTCCCGATACTTCTTTCTCCAGTGATACAACACTGATGATCGACTTAAATCAATATGTTGAAGATGTTGATCATCCCCGGTCTTCACTAAGCTGGAGTGCGTGGGTAGAGTCAGCTTTTAATGATTCATTATTGGTTGAGATCGATAATGTAAATAAATTAGCCACTTTTACTGCGAAGTATATTTTTTCAGCCGATGTAGTAGTTAGCTTCACGGTAATTGACGATAGCTTAGCATCTGATACGGCTGCCATAACTGTTCAGGTGAAGCTGCCTGCTGGTGTTGAGGAAAACCAAAATTTTCATCATCCCCAAACCTATTTACTGGGACACAACTATCCCAATCCATTCAATCCAGCGACTTTTATTCAATACCAGCTTCCCCAAAAAGGTCAGGTTGTTTTGAGAATTTTTAACATGATCGGGCAGGAAGTCCGCAGCCTGGTTAATGGGGAGGAACAAGCTGGATACTATGAAGTTAAATGGGATGGAAAAGATAATTTCGGTCAGCTATTACCCTCCGGTATCTATCTGACTCAATTGCAGGCTGGAAAGTTTGTGGCGACCCGGAAGATGGTGATGTTGAAATAAGGATTAGGGAATTGGGTGATTAGTACCTGGATTAGAATTCAAAAATCACTCTGTATTGTACTGACGATGAGGCACTAATTGTGAAAAAATCCAGCTCAATATTTATTCAGTTATTTCTAATCGGGTGTATCATCTTATTTTCTTCCCAAAACAATGCCATTGCCTCAGATGAGATCGAACAGATCAAGCAGGCGATTAACAATAAAGGCGCTAAATGGACCGCTGGTGAAAACTGGGTCACACAATTGTCACCGGAACAGCGAAGACAGCTCTGTGGCGCAATTCTCGAACCTGCTGATCTATCGGTGGCAGAATTGCTATCTATCCCACTCGTTGACAGCCTGCCTTCACAATTAGACTGGCGGAATAATAATGGCAACTGGGTGACGCCGCCCAAAAACCAGGGGCGGCAATGTGGCAGTTGCTGGGATTTCTCGGCAGTGGCACAGGTAGAATCGTGGTGGAAAATTTATAATCATGATGTTGATTCCATGATCGATCTGTCTGAACAATTTATTCTTTCGTGCGGCGATGCCGGCTCATGCGATGGTGGAAGAACCGAACTAGCCCTGGATTTTGTCAGAAGGTTTGGCGTTCCAACTGAGTCATGTTTTACATATCAAGCCGATGACGAAATCCCCTGCAGCCTGGCTTGTGATTATTGGCAGGAAGAAGCCGTAAAAATTCCCGGCTGGGGCTGGATTACATTGGATGAAGACATTATCGAAAATATTAAAAACGCTGTCTACCGGCACCCAGTTTCGGCAGGATATACAGTTTACGAAGATTTTTACTCCTATTCTGGTGGCGTGTACGAACACGTTTGGGGTAATGCAGAAGGAGAACATGCCATCCTCATCGTGGGCTGGAATGATGACGAACAGAGCTGGATCTGCAAAAATAGCTGGGGACCAAATTGGGGCGACCAGGGTTATTTCCGTATTAAGTGGAGTAATTGCGGTATCGGAACAAATATACCATTTATCTGGGATGAAATGGCTGGCGGTTCCGCTCTAACAGCTTCACCAGATCAACTGGATTTGTCGCTAATTTTTGGTGACTCAATCACTAAAAATATTACTCTCAAAAATTTTGGATCAGACCTTTTACAATATTCAGCCATGGATTATGAAGTTCCAGTCATGTTTCACCCTGATAGTTTTATGGCATGGGATAATCTCTCCTGGTGGTGTGGCGATCCGCAAAGCGGTGGCTATGGTGATCATTGGCTACAGTATCTGGAAACACCGGTTCTTGATCTTTCAAATACGAATTCGCCAGAATTATTGTGGATGGGATTTTGGTCAGTTGAAGATCCATCTGGTACAGAACCGCCATGGGATGGATGGGATGGCTGCAATGTCTGGGTTTCAATTGATAGTGGCAATACTTTTAACGTTGCTTATCCGACAAGTCCTCAATATAATTGTCAATCGATGTGGAGCTTTGGGCATCCTGAGCAAGGCTGGAATTTGGGCGTTGGAGTGCCAGGCTGGGGTGGCTCCAGTGGTGGTTGGGTTCCGGTCACATTTGATTTGTCCCCATATAGATCAGAAAATGTTATCATTAGATTCGCCATGGCCTCAGATTTAGCTTTTTCAGTACAAGATGATTCTACAATGTACGGATTCTTTGTTGATGAAATCAATGTATCAGACGGAAGCCAGGTCATATTCGAAAATCATGGTGATGATCTTCTATCCATGAGAAGAATTGGTCGCGGTTTTGAGTTAGCCGACTGGTTGGATATCACCAATGGCGTTGGAGCGATTCAACCGAACGATTCAACATCATTAGACATAACCTTTAATACAAGAAATTTAACACCTGGTCAATATCAAGGCCTAATATCTATTAATTCTAATGATACGATTGTGCCTTCTATTGAAATCCCATTAAGCCTGGATCTACGTTTAGCTGACCATGATATCGCTATCGAGCAGCTATGGCTTCCCGGGGAGACCATCCCAATTCTTTTCCCCTCCCAATTTGGAGCAATAATTCATAATTGCGGACTGAACGACGCTTCAAATTTTTACGTTGCCTGTAACATTTTGTCCGGGACCCAGGTGATCTACGGTGATACGGCTCATGTTCCATTGATGCTTTCCGGAACAACACAAATTGTGAAATTTGATCCCTTCCTGGCTTTGGAACCGGGAAATTTAAATTTTGAAATCAAACTTATAAATTTAACCGATGATTACAACGCATACAATAATATCAACCGATCCACTTCAATCGCGACCAACTTAGTTGATGGCTTCGAAACAGAGACCGGGTTCTGGGATTTTAAAGGCGGTTGGGGGGCAACGAATAAACTCGGTGCTTACAACGGAAGTGCTGTTGCCCATGTAAACTCTGGCTCAGCATATTTGAATAATATGGATGCAACGATGACTTTTGTCCCGGGTTTTAACCTGGCTTCCGTTGAAAATGCGACTTTAAAATTCTGGACAAAATATGCAACTGAAGCGAATAAGGATATATGCTATATAGAAGTTAGCGGGGATAGCTTACATTGGACTCAATTGGATTCACTTTCTGGAATAGTATTTTCCACATGGATCCAGCGCGAAGTCGAATTAACCGAATTTATTAATGCCGGATTTGATAAAGTCTGGATTAGATTTCATTTTATATCCGATAATGCAAATACAGCTACTGGCGTATTGATAGACGATGTTGAGATTTTTTCCGAAGGACCGACCCGGATTGCTCAAATGGAAGCCAACAAACCGATCCCCACGGAATGGAAATTGTCACAGAATTATCCCAATCCATTTAATTTGAACACACAGATTGAATACACCCTTCCGGAGCCAGGTGATGTCAAAATCGTTATTTATAATATAAATGGTGAGATCGTACGGAATTTATTAAACTCTCATGTAAACCCGGGTGTCCATTTCATAAATTGGGATGGACGGGATAATGCAGGAAATATAGTGGGTTCAGGAATTTACATCTATCAAATTCAAATCAAGGGATTTTTCTCAGATATTAAAAAGATGATCTTGTTGAAATAG
>CBFDBN010000093.1:0-10476 GCA_965603055.1 uncultured bacterium
GATCACTGCTTTATTTCTGGTACCAAATTACGCCAGGAATAGCGATCTACCCGATGTAAAAAAATACAATCTTAAAAAATATCCTGAAATCGGCCAGCTCGAATATATTTCAGGAGAGTCTGAAGACGTCCTGGATTTTGCAGCAGTTGATTATGATTTCAATGGTGTGAATGAAGTGTGCATTCTTCGCCGGGATCAAAATTTTCCCTATTCGATTGTCGTCAGAAATATCAAATCTAATACCTATATGTTCAGTCCAATCCAGGTGCAGATTCAGGAAAACACTGAGTTTTTTTATCCAATAGAAAATCACCCGAAGTTTAAATGGCTCACTTACCGCGTTTCGGAAAATGAAGGATTCATCGATCTGTACAATTACCGACTTCAACACATTGATTCGATAAAAACAATTCGAGGTTTTGATCATGCCAACAATGGTAAATGGCATGGCTATTATCGTTACATCGGTATAATCGATATCAACGGAGATGAACGATTGGACCTGCTCGTTGGGATAAATACTGCAGTTGATGGTCAGCCGCGAGCATTGTTGGGATATGATTTCAGAACCAAAGAAAATATTCTAAATTTAAGACTGGCTCCTTTATTAACCAGATCCCAGGTTGTCGATTTTGACCAGGATGGTAATCCAGAAATTCTGGTTACCCTGGGCGGCGCTTCGGAAGGACCGTTCTTTGGTCAATTTGATCGGGATAAAAGTTATTTGCTTCTTCTGAATCATGATGGATCCATTAAAAAGTATTGGCATTATGGTGGGATATCCAGTTACCTAAGATTTGATGTGGTAGATTTTAATCACGATCAATACCAGGACATCGTTGTTGGCACTCTCTCTAAAGTACGCGATAAAAACGAACCATCACGGCTTCAAATTATAAGTGGTAAAACATTCGATATAATTACAGAATATGAAACAGTAGACGATACCCAATTATTTAAGCATGTAATGGCGGTAGACCTGAACGGTGATGGCAATTTCGAAATTTTAACCATGAATGATAGACATGGGAATATTTTTCAATATGACAATCAATCACTCAAAGTGACCAACCGAGCGGATTTTGGAAGTACTGTTAAATTTTTATTATCACAGGATCTAAATTACGATGGTAAGCCGGAACTGTTTTTTTATCAATCAGGAATTCCATGCGTTTTCATTACCAATTCTCAACTCAAGCCGTTAGCAACAATCTCGATTGACACCCATTCCAACCTGTCGCCAAAGTTAGCTTTGCTTGAAACAAAGAATGGAACAGTTCGGCGCTATGGACTCAACGTCGGAGAAAATTTTTATATTTTAAAAATTTCAAATGATGAGATTTTTCCTGCCCCGCCTTTTCAGTTTCCGGGATTGGACATTAAAATTCGACCGAGCGTTGTGTTATTGCTGATCTTTATTCCAGTTGTTTTGCTGATTATGTTGCTCATTTATTTTTTACGAACCAAAAAAACAGCGACATTGCCGGAATCCAGTCAATTCGGATGGGCAATTTTGGATTCAGCCGGTTTTGTTAAGAAGTACAATCACACGTTCCTCCGGTTAGTCCATGCCCAGCCAATTGATTTAAAAAATTCAATTTATCTGCTGGAAAAACAAAACAGTTTCTTTCCCAATATTGTCCAAATGTATTCTCATTTTAATTCAAATCGTCGCAACCAATTTTACCAGGAAATCAATGTCGGTCCACACGGAAATCGCAAAATATTTGGTATGGAATTCATTCGAACCAGGATTCAGCAAAAACATTCCCCCACGCTGATTTTAATAATTGACCTGACCGAGACGAAACTGACTCAGCAGGCACAATTATGGGCATCCATGGCGCAACGGGTGGCTCATAAAATAAAAACACCGCTCGGCACGATCTTGCTCGCCATTCAGCGATTGCAAAGAAAGTATCAGAAAAACACTCCTGAATTAAGCGAAGAATTTGACAAACTCACCAATACCGCTATTTCTGAAATTGAACGGGTTCGGGAAACGATTAATGTCTTTATGAAATTATCCCGGCTGGACTCCCCAGAATTTCAAACGGGCGAAGTGAACAAGATTGTTCATGAAGCTGTGAGAGAATATAAACGTCGATTGCCGGAAGGTGTGGACTTTGATTTAAAATGTGATGATTTATTGCTCAATGTTAAAATCGACACCAAACACTTTAAAGAAGCGATTTTCAATATATTTGACAACGCTGTTACAGCCATGGGCAGCCAGGGTCACTTGAAAATATCAACGACCCTGGAATCGAATCCATTAAATGAATTCAACGGTTTGAATTTTGCAGTCATTGAAATAACTGACACTGGCAGAGGCATGAGCAGTGACGAATTGGAGAAAATTTACACCCCGGGATTTTCCACCTCCAAACACGGCTCCGGGATGGGATTGATGATAACCAAAAACATTATCCAAAATTTTGGTGGAGAAATTGACGTTCACAGTGCTTTGGATGTCGGCACCACCTTTACTATCCGACTGCCTTTAATCGAAAAGGAGGATTTTCATGTTCAATCCTAAACCGAAAGTACTCATTGCTGAAGATGATGAAGCGTTTGCCCGACAACTGAGCGAAACGTTGACCGGCGAAAATTACGATGTAGCTATTGCTCACGACGGCAGTGAAGCATTACGAATTCTCCAGAATTACACCATCGACCTGGGTTTTATTGACATGGCAATGCCCGGCGTTGATGGCATGAAAGTTTTAGCAGATGCCCAAAAAATTGCGCCGGAAGTGCCATTAATTATGATTACTGGCTATGCCACTATCGATCGTGCGGTTCAAGCCACACGCTTGGGCGCTTACGATTTTATCGAAAAGCCAGTGAGCCTCGATCGGATTCTGCTAACAACGGAAAGAGCGTTAGAAAAGAGAAGACTTCAACTAAAATCACGGTGGATGAGTGAAGAAATTCTATCCCGTTATAAAATGGTCGGCACCAGCAACGCCATGCAGCAGGTCTATTCGATGATTGATAAAATTGCACCGGCAAATAGTACAGTTTTGATTTATGGCGAAACTGGCACCGGGAAAGAATTGGTTGCCATGGCGATCCATTTACAAAGTAAGCGGTCTAATGGACCTTATGTTCGGGTGAACTGTGCCGCAATCCCTGATACACTTATCGAAAGCGAACTTTTTGGTCATAAACAGGGTGCATACACTGGCGCAACTGCCGATAAAATCGGCAAATTTGTCAAAGCAAATAATGGAACGATATTGCTCGATGAAGTCGGCGATTTGAGTCCCTCTGCCCAGGCGAAAATCTTAAGGGTGTTGCAGGAGCATGAAGTCGAGCCTGTGGGGGATAATCGGGTTTTAAAGGTTGATGTACGCATCATTGCTGCTACCAATAAAAATTTAACATCATTGATATCCGAGGGAAAATATCGCGAGGATTTATTCTATCGATTAAACGCTGTGGAAATTCATTTGCCGGCGCTTCGGGATCGCAAAGAGGACATCCCGGAATTGGCAAATCATTTTTTAACTTATTTCTGTCAACAAAACAACCGCTATGTTCAGGATTTCGAGCCACAAGCCATTCAACTGTTGATGCAGCCGGATTGGCCCGGAAATGTGCGCCAATTGAGATCCACAATCGAACGATTGGTGATTTTTGCAACCGGTGAGTTGATTACTGTGGCTGATGTTACCCGGGTTATGCAGATGCAGCAATTTATGCAGACACCGAATTTATTGTCATACCAACAGGCGAACGAATTATTTCAACGTGAATTTTTAACGCAGGCGCTAACAGCGCACGATTGGAATATCACAGCAGCGGCTGATTCATTACAAATTGATCGAACCAACCTGTATAAAAAAATGCAGCGGTTGGGGATTCGGAAAACGAATGATTGATTTCAAATTTCGTAAGTTTTTTTGGGGTTATCTACGGAAATACAGATAATGTTTTAGATTATTTCTCCGAATGCCAACCTGGGAAAGGACTGCTGTGCTTCGGACGTCTACCATAAAAGAAATGATCGCCCATAAAAGCCATTCTTCGTGCAAAATTGTTGCGTTGAACGAGCCACCGCACGAAATTATGCATTGTCGCTTTTTGGTAGGAATAGGGACACACTTTAACACATATCGCACAATCCGTCCCCTGAATTCGCCAGTGACGATAGCAGTTGTCCTGATTGCTGAGCCATTTTTCCACGCCATTGTGAACGGCTTTCTCTCCCATATCAATCGAACCAGTCGGGCAATTCACCGCGCATTTTTTACAGATCGTACAAAAATGTTGGACACCAAAAGCAATCGGAGCATCCTGTAATAATGGCAAATTGGTCGTTACGACAGATAGTCGAACTCGTGGCCCAAACTGTGGAGTGATAAGCAGTCCAAGTCTTCCCAATTCGCCAAGCCCTGCATCGACAGCAATCGGGATGCACTTCACTCGATAATTACCGTCCACGTGGGCACGGGCGTCGTAACCAAGAAAATTGATATATTTAGCAAGAACCAGGGCGATCTTTGCATTTTCATAATAGCTGAAAGCACTTTCGGTAATGGTGGGACTTTCAGGTGCATGTCGGATCATGTCGTGTCGCATTTCTACGGCAATAGCGATGGCATGTGTGTGATTTAGCTTAATGGGTGCGCCCCATTCGCCTGGGCCACGGGCAATATGACTGTAAATGTATGCGGGATTTAATCTGGTCGTGCCAACCAGATCAGCGCCAAGGTAGCGAGCAAAGCCTTTGATTCTCTGTGTAAATTCTTCTGGAGTTGTCTGAGCTGTTTTTCCTTCGATTGGCGCGGGCTGCCATTCAATTTCTCTCGTCATTCTGCCAAGCACACTAAAAATCGCCTCTTGAAAAGGTGCTGTCAATGGATGATAGCTTTTCGAGCCGGAACTTCCCAGCCCTGGCATGGAACGAAGTTTCTGGTCGAATTCAAATTTTTCAGGATGGTCTTTGTAATAGGCTTCAAACTCAGGAGTTCCTGGTTTTAAGCGATAGAAACGGTGAAACAAAGCATCACGCTCATCGACTCTTTTCTGTTTGCCTTTGATTTGAATGGATGGAGGTTTATTGAATGGAAGAATAATCAATAAAATGATGATTCCAGTAGCGATAAGTAAGGATAAAATAATCCAATTTTTTATTGGAAAATCAATCGTAAGAAGAATTGCCCAGATGATTAAAAAAGGCAGAAAGACCAAAATTCCTCTTGAGAGTGCTCTCCATTCCTTTTCTTGAATGAATGAATGGATTGAGAGAATGGATAAAAAAAAGAGTATTGAGAAATAAATCCAACCCAGGGTGATGAGTAGTGAGTTCATTATTTGATAATTGGCCTTTATGCAGTATCTTTTAGACTAACTGCTGAACATTTCAAATGAGATGAATCATTCCCCCCCCAACGATCATCTAATAAAAAAAGGAACTCCGATACTAAATATCAGTAAAATATCTTTTAAAATCAAGCAGAAAATTTACCAGGAGTTAATAAATGAGAAAAAATCGACTACTGCTATTCATCGTTTTTACGTTGATATTAAATATTTCACTTTTACCCGGTCAAAGCTTTTATGATATCAAATTTATGACAGTTTCAGGCAAAGTGTCTCCCGAAAAAGCCAAACCAGGATCAACCATTGAGGTGATAATCAAGGCAGAAATTGAGCCTGAATATCATGTCAATTCTAACAATCCCACTGATGAAAATCTAATTCCCACGATTCTCAAATTCGAACCACTCGAAAATGCATCGTTTGGAAAAATTATCTATCCAGAACCTGAATTGGTGACTTTCTCATTCTCAGAGGAAGCACTTTCGGTTTACCAGGGAGATGTCACTTTCTCCGTAAATCTGACATTGTCCGATAAATTTCCACTGGGAATGAGTAAAATTAAAGGAACATTGAGCTTCCAGGCCTGTAATGACCAGAGCTGTTTTGCACCATCGGATGAAAATTTTGAAATTCCATTTGAAGTTGTCTCTGCCCAAAAAGTTGCACCTGTGGAGATGAAAAAAGATGAAGCAAAACCAATACTTGAACTAAATGACGATGCAAAACCAGAAACAACAGCAATAGATTTTGAAGAGGACATCTCAAAACAAATTTCTCAAGAAACTGAACAAGCAGAACAAGTAACGACTCCTGCTGCCAGATTTACCGCAGACGAATTAAAAGCAAAAATGATCATCGAAAAAGGTTTGCCGTATGCCATTATTGCATTTTTTCTATTTGGCCTGGCGTTAAACCTGACCCCCTGTGTTTACCCAGTAATTCCGCTCACCGTCGGTTATTTCGGTGGTCAAAGTGGAAGAAGCAAAGGATCCAGCTTTGTGATGGCGTTATTTTATGTGGTCGGAATTGCCATTATTTTTGCTATTTTGGGACTGATCTCTGGTCTGGCTGGCAAGCAGTGGGGCTTTCTATTCCAGAATCCCTGGTTTGTGATTGTCGTGACAACCATCATTCTGGCGATGGCTGCCAGTATGTTTGGCGCTTTTGAAATCACTGTACCATCCTGGCTGACTTCTTCACTGGGCAAATCACGGGAAGGAAATATCGGGGCTTTAGTTATGGGTTTAACCGTTGGTATTGTTATCGCTCCTTGTGCCGCAGGAATTATTATTGGATTGGTTGGACTGGTGGCAAAATTGGGTATCGTGACAAAAGGAACGCTGCTGTTCTTCATCATGGGACTCGGTTTAGGTCTCCCCTATCTCATTCTGGCGACATTTTCTGGTTTGTTGACCAAAATTCCTCAATCTGGAATGTGGATGATCTGGGTACGAAAGCTATTTGGCGTGCTTCTGATCGGTGTCGCACTCTATTTCTTTTTACCGCAAGCAAAACATATTTATGACCAGCAAGGATTCTTCTTTGGATTGCTGGCAATATTTGGCGGCTTGTTGTTAGGATTCCTGGATCATGCCCCGGGATACACAAAAAATTTCAAAATTGGCCGGGGGATTTTTGGCGTATTGATGATTCTTTTCGGCATCTTTTTAGTGAACAAAGCCATTCAAGCCAAATCCTCTGAATTAAATTGGGTGCATTATCAAAATGAAACCATAGCCGAATTACAGCAAGAAGGCAAGCCGATCTTCATCGACTTCTACGCTGACTGGTGCGCCCCCTGCAAAGAAATGGATCGGACGACTTTTAAAGATGAACGGGTGATTGAAATCGCAAAACAAATTAAAATGGTCAAGGTGGATTGTACGGCGCCTGATGGAAATATTAAAATGTTTATGGAAAAATATAAAGTGACGGGGATGCCGACATTGGTTTTCATTGGCAAAAATGGGGAAGAAGTATTTGAAATGCGGGAGATTGGATACCTGGGAGCTGATGGATTTCTTGAGAAGGTGAATCGGTTGTTGGAGTAGTCTGGAACTAATATAGTTAGATTCTTGTCCAAAGAGCGAAAAAAAACAGAAGGACACAGAAATGAAATTTTCCTTCGGAAGTTAGTAAATAGGAACAGGGAAATGGAAATCCAAGTTTTTTTTGTAATCCCCTTACCCTATTTCCTGATCACCCAAGACTCTTAAATATTAATCGCCTGCAGCATCACTGCTGCTTTTTCATGGGAGGGATTAATCTTCAATAATTCGCGGAGTACCTCTTCTGCTTTATCGGTCCAGCCGCTGTTTTGATAATAATGAACCGCATCCATATAAATATCTTCGATGTCCCGGCCGCGAGAGAGGATTTTCAACAACTCCGTATTATTTTTCTGGATCAATAATTCACATGTTTCCCTATTTTCCAAAAAATAGGTGATTAATTGAATATTGTTCTGGTAATTTTCCAACATCTGGACCAATAATTCTACACCTTGATCGAATAATAAATTGATCCTATCCAGGTTCCGCTCCAGGGAAGCCCGGGTCTCCTGGTATCCACTGCTATCTTCCTCGTAATAGTCCAGCACATACTTCAGCTCCCTGGCTACCATAACTTTATGAAACAACAAACCGACATTATTCCTAAAATTTATCTCGCTATCTGAAGGAGTAAATTTATTCGCCTGCTCAAAAATCTTTTTTCTTGGATTTAATACGCGTTTATATACCAGGTGAAAATTCTCTTTGATCTCCCACAGGATATCATGTACCTTCCGCAAATTGCTGAATGACATGACAACTCCTTCATGGAACGATTCATTATACTCTTTAAACGAGCTATACGCACCAAGGTAGCGACTGATAATCAGCCTGATTTTTCTATCCTTGATACCAGCTATAAAGGGACTAATTTTCGTTTTTGTTTCTTCCATGGTAATTGCCTTCAATTGAATTCGCATCGCGATTTTAAGTAAGGGTGTTGGAAATCAATTTAACAAAGATTTTAGATGTAATATTATGGAACATCAAAAGTCCTCTTTCATATCCAATTCCAGCACCCTGAACTCGACGCGACGATTTCTCCTTCGAGCCTCGTCAGTAAATTCACGGAACAATGGTTGGTCAAAACCATATCCTTTGGCAATGAATCGGTCAGGCGATTCACCCTGCTGAACGATATAATCGACGACTGCCTGGGCGCGCGATTGTGAAAGCTGTTTATTATACCGGTCCGATCCCAGGTCGCAGGTATGTCCGCTGATTTCAATACTTATCCATTCCGGGTGATCGCGTACTAATTTTAGAAATCGATCCAATTCACTCTTTGATTCTGGTCTTAATTCGGACGAATTGAGTTTAAAAAATATGTTTAGTAACGCTGGTGGGAAGGGAACCGTCTCTGGAGTTATTTTAGGCAATTCAATGTCATATTCTACCTCAGGTTTTTCCTCCCGGCGAAGATCAATATCACGAGACGTAAACAGGTAACCTTCTTTTGTTGCAGTATATCGATACCATCTACCCGATGGCAAAAATATTATGTAATCTCCCTGGGAGCGCGTCAGGGTTGTCCCCAGTTGTTTGTACTTTTCAATATCCTCCCAATCTATTTGTACACTATCTAAAAAGTTACCCTGTTTATCTATTAATTTACCGGTGACAACCGTAATCGGTATGGTAAATTTTTTTGGTAACTCCGACAGGTAAATATCGCTTCTGCCAAATCCATCATCCCGAACACTGGCAAAATAAACCTCATCCCCGGTAAGCGAAATACTATAGCCCCAGTCTTTGTATATTGTATTAATCTCTTTCCCAAAATTCTCAGGCTCTGACCAATCAGTCCATGATTCCCCGGTTTTATAAGCGACAAAAATATCCAGATCACCCAGCCCGGGGTGCCCTGACGAACAAAAGAACAGGGTTCTGCCATCGGGATGGAAAATAGGTCCTCGTTCACAATTCGGCGTATTAATTCTTTCGCCCAGGTTGATCGGTTCACACCAGCCCGTATCAGATTTGATGGAAACATAAATATCTGAATTATAATTGGGATGCAGGAATTTGCTTCGGGGGCGATACTCTCCTATTCCACCGGGTCGATCTGAGACAAAAAATACCGTTAATCCATCGGCTGAAAACCAGGCATCACCTTCGAAATCTGGAGTATTGATCTCTTTACCAAAATTTTTTACTTTTCCCCAACCATTTTTTGTAAGATGTGAACAGAAAATATCACCATTGCCATACGAATCACGGTAGTTGCCAAAAATAAACGAAGTCAAGCTATCAGCCGATAAACACATGAAACCCTCGTGCATAGCCGTATTTATCGGTGGACCGATGTTCTCTGCTTTTGACCATCCATTTTCTGTTCGTCGGGACACCCATACATCTTCACCACCTTTACCTCCCGGTCGATGTCTTGAAGTAAAATATAAACTATTACCATCCATTGTAATAATCGGATAATATTCATGATATTTTGTATTGATATTGGCACCTAAATTTTCTACCTTCACGCCGATTTCAGGTTCTTCAAGCATCTTAATGATTTTTACGATCCTCAATTTATCATCAGGAAAACTATTCACATATTGTTCGTAGGTTTCAATCGCTTTATCCCACTGTTTCAAACGAATAAATTCCAGGGCAGATTGGGTTAATAATTTTTTTAATCCAGCCAGCGAGTCACCTGGAGCAGGGGAATGGACAGAATTTCGATTGGTGTTATGATTTTCATCGTTAGCAGGGAGTGTACCAGGAAAGCAAAAAAAATTAGCTCCCACAAAGATTAAAAGCAACGCCACAAGAATAAATTTTCGAACTTTCATTTTTAATTTACCGCGCTTAATTAATTGTATCAATTAAAAGTTTTCTAATCACTATCCCAGAAAAAACACCTTTATTATTAAAGATTCTTCCAAAAATAGGTTGGTTTGAACAAATCTCGACATTCAAAATCACAATAATATAACAAATTATTCTATTAGTATCAAGTAAAATCGTAAATCAGACAATCTTGTCTGATTCGCTGGCAACAAACTCAAACAGGATGTTTGAGTTACTGTTGATGTATATCAGACAATCCTGTCTGATGTTTTAAAAAGTTGTTGCATTTATTAAAAAATAT
>CBFDBN010000094.1:0-10359 GCA_965603055.1 uncultured bacterium
AAAGTCTGAACTATATCTTGTTTAATATAATGAGATCTTTTCACAAAAGAACTACGAAAATTATCCAGATTTTCATATTGTGATTATTCTATACAGGAGAAATTAAAATGGAAGAATCATTTACACTACATGTTCCTTACGATTGGATTGAGGATATACCAGCAGAGGAAATTACTTTAAAACAAGTATTCAGAATGGGAATCTACGAGTACAAAATTAAACGTGCAATTCAACTACATAAAGAAGGAATTGGTTCATTGGGATTTATTGCGGAAAAGCTGGGAATTCCTAAGCGCGACTTAATACGTGAATTTCGACAAAGAAGATTTCAACCGGAATTCTCAGAGTCAACAGTATATGAGGAACTTGGACAGTGAATGATCATGTAGTAAGTGATTCTGGCCCTATGATGGTTTTCTCGAAGTTGAATTTGTTACACCTGCTTAAAGGACTTTATGGCGATGTACTAATTCCTTTTACTGTTTATGAGGAGAGTGTTACCCAAGGGATCTTTCAGGATTATCAAGATGCTTACACTTTGCGACTTTTTCTAGAAAAAAGTACCTGGAAAATCACAAAAGTTCTAGAGATTCCAGATGCCATTCTAAATGCGAATCTTGACCAAGGAGAAAAAGAAGCCATTGCTTTAGCGATGTCAAAGAAAGCATTGGTCTTAATCGATGAGGAATTGGGAAGATCAGTAGCACGCCAACATAATTTAAACGTTAAAGGTTCCTTGGGTGTCTTAATTGAAGCATATAATAAAAAACTAATAACCTTGGACCAATTAAAACTTTATTTCGAACAAATTTCTACCAGAGCCGATATCTGGATTAGTCCTAAATTATGTAAACGGTTGCTTGATGAAATTGAAGCAAAAGACAATTAATAGATCAAATCACGTCTATTCATCATTAATAAGTCGAAAAAATTAAAATGAAAAAATATTTCTCTTATTTAATCATCTTTATCATCGGCATTTCAGCCGGTATTCTGATCTGGAATGAATTAAAACATCAAGCTCGAGAGCCTATTTTTCACACGACTTTTGAATCGATGGCTAATGAATCAACGACTGATTTAAATTCTGTTAACTTAAGAAAAGTAAATAGCCAGCAATTAAACGACTCGAGACGGACTCTAATTACCGAGGCTGTGAAAGTAGTCAGCCCGGCAGTTGTTGGGATAAACGTCCTTCAAATTCGACAATATCGATCACCGCTTTTTGATGATCCATTTTTTCGATATTTTTTCCCCGAGCGAACTGAACAGGTGAAAGGATTGGGTTCCGGATTCATAATTTCTTCTGACGGTTATATCGTCACCAATGAGCATGTGGTTCACCAGGCAGCAGAAATTGTCGTTACCCTTCCCAATGGTACCAAGTTTGAAGCTGAACCAATTGCTTCGGATTTTATATCAGATATTGCATTGCTAAAGATTAACTCCCGGGAGCCGCTTCCCTTTGTGGCTTTGGGCAACTCAGATGATCTTATCATCGGGGAGTGGGCAATTGCCTTTGGCAATCCGTTTGGATTGTTTGACATGGGACAACCATCGGTTTCGCAGGGAATTATCAGTGCTACTGACCGTGATTTCGGGCGACAGAGTGACACCCGGGTATATAAAGACATGATTCAAACCGACGCGGCGATCAATAGTGGCAACAGCGGCGGTCCTTTAGTTAACGGATTTGGAGAAGTGGTTGGTATTAATACTTTCATTTTCTCCGGCAACGAAAGAACTGGAACTTCTATCGGTCTTGGATTCGCTATTCCGATTAACCGGGCAAAGAAAATCATTCGTGAATTACGCCAATTCGGCAGGGTAAACCGAAGATTCCGAACCGGGCTTGAAATTGAAGACCTTACATATTCACTGGCAAGATACCTGGGATTGAAAACAACTGATGGAGTTATCGTTTCAAATGTAGAATCCAATAGCCCGGCAAGTCGTGCCGGATTCAAAATTGGCGATGTGATCATTGAAGCAAATGACCAGGCAATCCGAAACAAAGAGGATATTTGGGCGGTCATCGATAACTCGGATGCCAAAGGAGGCGATATACTTAATTTGAAAGTAATCCGGAAAAATAGAATCATTAAATTATCATTAAAATTAGAAGAAATCAGGTGAGGAAGAGCTTTGATCGAACGATATACCCTTCCGCGCATGGGCGCCATCTGGACCGATGAAAACAAATTCCAAAAATGGCTGGAAGTAGAAATATGCGTTTGTGAAGTTCAAGCTGAATTGGGACTTATCCCGGGTGAGGCTGTGGAACAAATCCGCAGCAAAGCAAAGTTTAATATTCAACGCGTTTTGGAAATTGAGCAAGAAGTGAAACACGATGTTATTGCTTTTTTGACGAACGTTGGAGAATATGTGGGGGAAGCATCGCGCTATATCCACCTCGGGATGACCTCATCGGATTTGCTGGATACTTCAAACGCTTTGTTGATGCGGGAAGCCGGGGAAATTATTTTCGATGATTTACACCAACTCCATTTGGTGATAAAAAAGCGAGCAATCGAACATAAGCATACATTTTGTATTGGACGATCTCACGGTATTCATGCGGAACCGACAACTTTTGGCTTAAAACTTGCAGTGTGGTATGATGAGGTTGGACGGCATATTGAACGGCTAAAAGATGCGATAGAAAATATTTCATTCGGAAAAGTATCCGGCGCGGTGGGAACTTTTTCTCATTTAAACCCGATAATAGAGGAAATGGTATGTAAAAAGTTAGATTTAACACCAGCCCCGGTTTCAACGCAGATTATTCAGCGTGATCGTTATGCTCAATATTTAACTACATTAGCATTGATCGGAAGTTCCCTGGAAAAATTCGCCACTGAAATACGGAATCTTCAGCGCACCGAGATACTTGAAGTAGAAGAATTCTTTTCTAAAGGACAAAAAGGCTCATCGGCAATGCCCCACAAACGCAACCCGGTAACGTGTGAGCAGATTTCAGGTTTAAGCCGTGTTGTTCGAGCCAATGCTTTAGCCAGCATGGAAAATATCACGCTCTGGCATGAAAGAGATATTACGCATTCTTCAGTGGAACGAATTATTATTCCAGATAGCACGATTCTGATTGATTGCATGCTGAATAAGCTCATTAAAATTATCGATAATTTGCTCGTCTATCCAGAAAATATGAAGAACAATCTTGAAAAAATTGGAGGTTTGGTTTTTTCGCAAACTGTTTTATTGGCGTTAACCAGGAAAGGAATGTTAAGAGAAAAAGCTTATAGCCTTGTTCAGCAATGTGCCATGGAAGTGTGGGAAACAGGTAAACCATTTAAACAACTTTTGCAGCAGCAATCTGAAATCCTACAAGCTCTTTCATTGCAAGAAATCGAGGATTGTTTTGATTTACAAATTCATCTTCGGAATGTTGATGAAATTTTTAAACGAGTCAGTATTGATTCAATGATAAACGAATAACAACAACTGAGAGGTCGTTTTGAAGAAGAAAAAGAAATTATACGAAGGTACATCAAAAAAAATTTATACGCTGGAAGATTCCGATCAATTAGTCATGGAATTCAAAGATGATGCCCTGGTTTTTGAAAGAAGCAAACCAGAAATGATTAAAGGTAAGGCTGCTATTAATAAAGATATTTCAGTTTACATATTTAAATATTTAGAGGGCTTTCATATTCCAACCCATTTTATTAAAGACCTGGCCGCGCGAGAAATGCTTGTTAAACGGCTCGAAATGATACCAGTCGAAATTGTTATGCGCAACATTGCTGCTGGTAACCTGTGTGAACGATATGGGCTTGAAAATGGAAAAGAACTCTACGCTCCCATTATGGAATTTTTCTTAAAAGGTGATGAACATAGCAACACAATGGTCAATCAAATGCATATTGTCGCTTTTCAACTCGCAACGCTGGATGAAATTCGAATGATCGAGCGGATGACTTCAAAAATTAATGCGGTTTTAAAATCATTTTTCTTAAGAAGAGATTTACAACTCATCGATTTCAAAGTTGAGTTTGGTCGCTATAAAAATAAGATTTTATTGGGTGACGAGATATCGTTAGATACCTGTCGGTTATGGGATGCTTCAAACGAAACAAAATTGGAAAAGGATAAATTTCGTTTTGATAAAAGATCATCTGAATTATCTTATGAAGATATTAAAAAACGTCTTTTTCAATCGTCCTGATGAAAACAAAAAAGTTGAGGCAATATTGTCGAAAGAAGGTATTCCAGTTATACTGTCACTTGTTCTCTTTGCTGCAATTATCTCCATAGGGGCACTGGTAACGCATGGAATCATATTAAAAGTTCTAACCGTGCTAAGCCTGTTCCTGGTTCTATTTTCGATCTATTTTTTTCGTGATCCCGAACGAGAAATACCTCCGGGTGAGAATTTAATTGTTTCCCCAGCCGATGGCAAAGTCATCTTAATTGAACAAATCCCGGAAGAAGATGTTTTTAAGACCACTGTTCAGAAAGTTAGCATTTTCATGTCTGTATTCGACGTTCATGTAAACAGAATACCAATCGATGGCAGGGTAACATATTTTAATTACCAAAAAGGTAAATTCCATCAGGCATTCAAAGATGATGCTTCTTATGAAAATGAACGAACAATAATTGTGGTTGAAAATGATAAGATCAAATTACTATTTGTGCAAATTGCCGGCATCCTGGCAAGAAGAATTGTGTGTCGAATTCGCGAAGGATGGAATGTAAAACAGGGCGATCGTTTCGGTATGATAAAGTTTGGATCGCGCGTCGATATGCTATTGCCGATGGAAGTTAAGCTAAATATAAAATTAAACCAAAAAGTAAAAGCCGGAGCAACTATCATAGGACATTATGACGACGCATGAAAAATACCAAGAGTGTAATTCCAAATCTATTTACCACATTGAACATTTTCTGTGGTTTTCTTGCCCTGGTCAGTATATATGAGGATAAGATTATCAGTGCCTGCTGGCTTATTTCTCTTGCTGCCGTATTTGATGTATTAGATGGACAATTTGCCCGACTGACTAAAACGAGCAGCAGCTTTGGGATTGAATTTGACTCATTAGCCGATGTGGTTTCTTTTGGAACCGTGCCGTCGATCTTGCTGTATAAAATATATTTTTATAACCTGGGAAAACTTGGTATCATTATTAGTTTTCTTCCGCTTCTATTTGGCTGTGTTCGGCTGGCAAGGTTTAATGTGCTTTATGGTAATAAAGCCAAGACAAAATTTGTCGGACTTCCAATTCCTTACTCAGCACTCAGTACAGTCTCTTTCGTTATTTTTAATTATCATTGCTGGGATGAAATTTATCTGTCTCGCATTCTTATCCCTCAATTATTGTTCATCTGCGGTTTAATGGTAAGTACAGTGGAATATTATACCTTACCTAAATTTTCTTTTAAACAGGGGCGAAAAAATTCGATCGGGATAATTTTAATCTTTATCCTGCTGCTAATATTGGCAATTCGCCCTCACGAAACTTTTTATCCGCTCACTACTGCGTATATACTTTGGGGTGTTATACGTTTTATCCATCGTCAAACTAAAGGTGATACACCAGATAAATCCACTTAAATTATTACACAAACATAAAAAAATTAGTTGTGTTTTTCATTGTTTTTATTTATATTCTTTTTAAATAAAAGAAACCGGTATAATATAAATGGTATTAACCAATGCGAAAAAGATCCCTGGGAATCTTAATTTTATTTCTACTGCTGGGCGCCATTATTGGATCTGCGCTGGGGAAGATTATTGCATTTATCCTGCCCGATGGCGTCGTAAAACAGTTCTTCATGAGGTCTGCTACCATTGGTTTCGATCCAGTTACCATTAATTTAGGATTTATTAGCTTTACTGTTGGGTTTGAATTTATTTTAAATGTTATCGGTGTTGTCGGTATCGCATTCGCAGCATATTTGTTACGCTGGTACCACCAGAATCGATACTAACTGTAACTCAAACAATCCTGCTTGAGTGTTTCGATGTAACTAAAACAATCTTGTTTGAGAAGTTCAATGTAACTCAAACATCTTGTTTGAGTAAAATCATAAAAGAAACAATTGATTTAAAATGTGATCAGACCAGGATTGTTTGATATACCATCAGGATCAGACAGGATTGTCTGATATACTGCGAGGAGGTGAGTGACCATGTTTGGTTCCATTGGAACACCAGAGTTATTAATTATTATGTTAGTTATTCTACTACTTTTCGGTTCCAAACGATTACCGGAGTTAGCGCGCGGTATCGGTAAAGGAATCAGGCAATTTCGGAAAGCAATGGAAGACGTTAAAGAGGAAATCGACCTTTCTGATATTGACCGAGAATTAAAAGGATAAATGAAATCGATTTTTTTTTAACGATATCAAATTTTGATATATTGAAATTAACAAACTTTTCAATGGAGGAAAAAATGTTTGGCTTGGGACCACCAGAACTGATCATAATTCTTTTTGTGATTATATTGTTATTTGGCGCCAAAAAATTACCTGATCTGGCAGCAGGATTAGGTAAAGGAATTAAAGAATTTAAAAAAGCCACCCAGGGTCAGGATGACGATGAACCGAAAAAAATTGAAGAAGGAGATGAGGAGGACAAAGATTAGGGAGAAAGGGTTTGGAATATTCTGATCTGGATTTCGATTCAATTCAAGGTTTATTGATGCGAAACCAATGTTCCTGTCGTCAACTAACTGATTATTATTTAAATAAGATAAATGAAGGCAAACATCTCAATGCCTTCATTTCTATTTTAGGGGAGCGTGCTTTAGCCAGGGCAAATGAAATTGATCGAAAACTTGCTCAGGCATCGGCGGGAAAGCTGGCTGGCTTGATCATTGCGATTAAGGATAATATCAACATCAAAGGCGAAAAAACAACCTGTGGCTCCAAAATTCTTTCCAATTTTATATCTCCCTACGATGCGACTGTTATCCAGCGATTGGAAGATGCCGATGCCATCATTATCGCTAAAACCAATATGGACGAATTCGCCATGGGCTCGTCCAATGAGAATTCCTTTTTTGGCGCGGTTAAAAATCCGCATGACCTTTCACGAGTTCCCGGTGGGTCTTCCGGGGGATCGGCTGCGGCAGTATCAGCTAAACGGACAATGGCAGCGTTAGGTTCGGATACTGGGGGATCGGTTCGCCAGCCGGCATCGTTCTGTGGTGTCGTAGGGTTGAAACCGACATACGGCAGGATATCGCGCTTTGGTCTCGTGGCTTTTGCTTCTTCCCTCGACCAGGTTGGACCGATCACTCAATCCGTGCGAGACTGCGCCAAAATCCTCGAAGTGATTGCCGGGTATGACCCAATGGACTCCACTTCCGCTAATATTCCAGTTCCCGAATATTCTAAATCTTGTGAATTACCCGCTACTGGCATGAAAATTGGCATCCCGATCGAGTATTTCGGGCACGGGCTTGATCCTGAAATCAAACAAAAAATTGATAACTGTTGTCAACTTTTAGAGGAGCTCGGAGCAAAAACGGTTGAGATTTCACTTCCCCATACTGAATATGCCATTGCTACCTATTATATTTTAGCCACAGCAGAAGCATCTTCCAACCTGGCACGCTACGACGGGACTCGTTATGGCTATCGAGCTGAAGCTTTTTCAAGTCTTGAGGATATGTACGTGAATAGTCGCTCAGAAGGCTTTGGGCAGGAAGTAAAAAGACGGATCATATTGGGCAGCTATGTGCTTTCCGCTGGCTATTATGAAGCCTATTACCAGAAAGCGCAAAAAGCTCGGACCCTAATTCAACAGGATTTTGATAACGCTTTCAAATTTTGTGATTGTATCATAATGCCCACCTCTCCCACGACGGCTTTCAAAATTGGAGAAAAAATAGACGATCCTTTAACCATGTACCTTTCCGATATTTACACCGTTTCAGCGAACCTGGCAGGAATTCCCGCAATATCAATTCCGTGCGGCTACGATTCTCAGAATTTACCGATTGGTTGCCAGATTTTGGCAAAGCCTTTTGATGAAGAAATGGTTTTTCGAGTTGGGTGTGCGTTAGAACAGGCTTTGAAATGAAAGCGGTATTAATCTCAGTTTTAAAGGATGGAATATTCTTGTTGAATATGTCCTATCTCACAAAATTCATTCTGAAAATCTATTTTGCTAATCCTTTCAATCAATATATAGCTATGGCAGCTCAGGAAATACCACAATCTCTCCTTCACAATGCAAAATTGCTTCCCGGCATTTTTTGGCATATTTTTCATCTTTGCTATCAGAAAGATATTTCACAGCCCAAAAAAGATCAGGAGTTCGAACTAAAGCAATTCGATTTTTTTTAGCTGCAACCATACATTTCCTCGTGAAGAAATCATTCCTGATATTTAATTCCTGTAAACGATAAGCATTACCAAACAGGATTCCCTTTGCAATTTTTCCCACATCTTCACGAGAATAATCGTCAAGAATTCTTATTTCTAATTGCCTTAATTTCTCAAACCCAATTGCCTCATTATCCTGTCCAGCTACTTCACCAAAGAACCTGCCCTGTTCACCCTGGAAAGCGACATCTAATCCCGGTTCAGTACCAGTAGATTTCGAAAATTCAAATCCCAATAGTTTTAAACCGTTTAAAATTGCATCTTCCAGGGCTGTTCCTTTTTCATACAATAATCTTTTGTACCTGCCTTCATTGATTATGTCTAATTTTATTTTCTCCTTTTCTTGCCGGATATTTTCTAATTGTGATTCAATTTTTAACAGATCTTTTTTTAATTTAATTACGCTTGGAAGATCAAAAAGGGGGTCTTCCAGCCAATTGAGCGTTGGGATAGATTCCGGTGATTGCTCTGAAATTTTTTCTATTAAACCAGGTTTTTGCCCGGGACTGTTGCTATCTGTAACCGGGGAAGGATGTAAAGTTTTATCGATTTCCATGATGGATTTGACAAGCTTTTGTCCAAATGAAATATCCCGGTTAGAATTTAAAAATGGTAATAAAATTATTGTTCCGTTAGATGATTTATTTTGTGCATAAGCCCCTACGATTTTCTCATCTTCTGTGAGTAAAAGTGGTCCACTAAGTTTCTCATTGATTGTTACTTTATATTCAGACAAATCAGAAAATTCTTTCCAATAATTGTCAATAATATCAGCATCCCTGGTTAAGGTCATTGATTTTCCACTTATATTAACCGGGTTTAACTTGAGCGGTATGACATCGTAGTTTTTATAGATCTCAAATAGCCGGGTTACTTTTTTGTTGCTGTCGGTTTCCGAATATTTTCTTTCCCCTGAATCAATATAAATTTCCTGAAGTTCATTCAATATAATAATTATTGTCCTGTTGGAATTAAAAGCATCTAAAATCTCCCTTCTCCAATGGTCTGCCTGCTCCTTAAATTTTAGATAATAAGATTTAGACAATGCCGGTTTATCTTTAAACGTATCATCAGTAAGCTCATAATAGGAAGAAATGTCTGGAAAAAATATAATAATATCCCAATCTAAAAGTGATACTTTTGAATCAAAACCTGTATTTTCAACATCATCATTTGCAACATCAAATCCAATCGTTAATATTTTCTTCCCAGACATTTCAATCTCCAGTTTCAAAAAATGTAAATCAAACAATCTTGTTTGATGAAATTTTGATGTAACTCAAACATCTTGTTTGAGAGAAATCCGATGTAACTCAAACAATCCTGTTTGAGATAATTTTGATCATAAAAAGCATCGTGTTAATAATAGAATAATTTGCCACTGTATAAAATAGAAAATAAAAACTTAGAAATCAATATTTGTGAAGAATATTTAAAAACAAATTTTAATCCATAATTGGCACATTAAGCATTCCAGGCAGATTAATAATTATATTGTTTGAAAAAGATCGATTGTTATCAAAAAAATGAAGGTTTTAGTATGGAGTGGTTTCAGAATTTTTTGGAAAATGTGTCTGATTCGTTTTTGACCGCGCATTACGCTAATTTTTTAAATTACACGAATTAATAATTAGCGAAATTTGCCTAATTCATGTAATTAGCTGTTTGGTTCTGGCTCGTCCAGGTTGGGAACTAAAGAATAAATGATTTTCAGCCGAGTGGATTCAAAACTTTTTAGGACATACATCTTATAAGACAACCATGGATAATTACGGGATATTATCCATCAAAGAAAAAAGCAAGAGGCGGAAAGCAAATTGCAGGAGTGAACGAAAATCATCACCTGCCTGCCGAAAATTTTGCACATAATTTCCTAAAAGAACAATACGCTAGCTAACAAAGAAACTAGGAATCATATCCAGGGCTGATACTGGATTATTTCGATTTACGATTTCGGAATAAAAAAAATCTGTTTTGTTACAGCTAATAGCATGAATAAGGATG
>CBFDBN010000095.1:0-10356 GCA_965603055.1 uncultured bacterium
GCAAGTTTAACTATTTAATTCACCTGAAATTCTGGAATAAGCATACGACAATATTCATGGTAATGGGCATCAAAATTAGATCGAAATCACAATTACACCATCTTTTCTTGATTTCGATTTTTTTTTCATCAATATTTATAGTTGCTGAAAAAAATTACGCTTCCGATAATCGCCAATATTTGGGCTTGAAACTCAAATCAACTCAACAATATGGTATTCCTTTATTTACCAAACAACCGGAAACCTGGCTCTCCATCGATGGCCCCAGTCGCCCCCTATTAAATCTCTACCCCAGGAGCTTCAAAAGAACGGTTGAAATCGATAGTACCGGACAAAATGTAACGATCGAAGAATCATTTTTCAATGTTTCGCGTCATGTTCCTGCTAAATATTCATTAAAGGACTATTCCAATTATTATCGTAAAGAAAATATAAACCTGCTGTGGCATACTTATAAAGTCAGGACAATCAGTGGCGAACGATACGATGAACGGGGAGGAGGCGGGATTGAGATTGCCATCCCGGTTCGCATCAAGAGCCGTGCTTTTCAGACAATTTTTGGCGGAGATCGGGTTTCGCTTTCGGTAACCGGGCAAATTAACATTAACGGTGGTCTACGTCATGAAAGTCGCAGCCAGGTCAGGGATGCTTACAACCGCGGCTCCAACTACAATTTTAAAATGCAGCAAACCCAGAATTTCAAGGTACAGGGGAATGTTGGAGACAAAGTAACTGTCAGTGTCGACCAGGACAGCGAGCGGCCTTTTGATTTCGAAAATACTGTTAAGCTGAATTACGACGGCTATGATGACGAAATCATCCAGTCTATCCAGGCGGGAAATATATCCCTTTCACTGCCAGGGACACGGTTTGTATCATTTAGCGCGCAAAATAGTGGACTGTTTGGCATTAAATCTGAAGCGCAAGTCGGTAACTTCCATTTGACTACCATTGCCAGCCAGGAAAAAGGCGAAAATAAAACCCTGTCGATTACCGGTGGCGCAGAAGAAGGGGAATATACTGTCAAAGATTATAATTATTTGGATGGCACGTATTTCTTGATCGACGATTTTTACGTTGATCAATATGATACCATTAGTGCGGATGGTAATCGATTATTTGATCCATTTAATGTAATTACTAATTTTGAAATTTACAAATCTGGACCGGGATACGAACAAAAAGAAGGAAGAATCCGTGGTTGGGCTTTATTAGACCCTGCTTCGAAAGATACCTCAGCCGAAAATAGAAATAGTGAAAATGAATTTGGATACTGGATTCGACTGGAACAGCAAAAGGATTATTTTTTGTGGACTGACCTGGGGAAAATAAAGCTGAACGTACGAGTCTCCGACAATGAAATGTTAGCTGTTGCCTACAAAACTGCCAGCGGTCAACCAGTCGGTGATGTATTCTTCGACCCACAAACCCAATCCACAATCTTTTTAAAAATGTTAAAACCCCAGAGTCCACGGCCAGCGGATCAGACCTGGAAATTAATGCTTCGCAATGTCTATTACCTGGGTTCCAGAAATATTGACCCGGATGGTTTTGAATTAAAAATTTTTTTTGACACCCCTTCGGGGAATGATGATGAAACAATACAGACTGATGAAGGGGTACGATCTTATCTTTATGTTTTCGGGTTGGATCGAACTGATTTGAATGGTACGCTGGGAAATCCTGACAACATTGTTGATGATCATCCCAATTTCATCCGGTTGGGCGAGGGTGAGTTAGAATTTCCCCGGCTGAGACCTTTTGCTGATTCACCGGCGTTTGCAAAAGGACCTCCACTTCCTGACGATAAACTTGCCAAAAAGATGTATGAATCTATAATCCAGAATCAGATTGCCAACGATAGCAAATTTTATATTCAGGTGAAATCTAAAAATCGAAGCGCTAATTATGATCTCGGTTTCAATGTCATCGAAGGATCGGAAGAAGTCACCTTAAATGGTCAACGATTGATGAAGGATACCGATTACATCATCGACTATTTCTCTGGTAAATTAACTATCTTGCGTGAAGAAGCCACCAATCCCTCGGCAAATGTCGAGGTCAATTACCAGCGCAATGAAATGTTCCAATTAGAAAAAAAGACACTGTTGGGAATGCGAGGGGAATACAAATTCTGGGAGAACTCTTTCATCGGCGGGACTTTTCTCTATCTAAATCAAAGCACCCTGGATCAGAAAGTTCGAGTTGGTAAAGGTCCTATGCGGAATTTAATCTGGGATGTGAATACTTCTGTTAAATTTGAGCCAAATTTTTTAACCAAAGCCATAGATGCCTTTCCCATCATCGAGACCAAGCAACCGTCCCGGTTGAACTTTGAAGGCGAGATAGCTCAAATTCTGCCCAATCCCAATACGCTAAATAGTACATCGACCGAGGATCCTGACGGCGTGGCTTATATCGATGATTTTGAGGCAGCCAAGAAAATAACACCGCTGGGTGTGATTCGAAATGGCTGGCGAGAAAGCTCCTCTCCCCTGGAAATTGGTAACATTCCTGATCCAACCAGTGCCTGGCATACAACTTTTGATGTCTATAAGAAACGGGGACGTTTATTGTGGTGGAATCCTTATGAACAGGTTGCCATCAAAGAGATCTGGCCCAACCGGGATACCCACAATCCCAATACGCCGCAGCGTGTACATGTTTTGGGTATGAATTTCACACCGGTGAAAAAGACCAGTCTTCCCAATGATCCCGATTATGAAGAGGACCAGTCCTGGAACGGCATTATGCGGTGGCTTTCTGCCGGCTATGCCGATCAATCGGATAGTAAGTTTCTCGAAATCTGGATAAAACGAGAGAAAGGGATGGGCAAGCTCCATATCGACCTGGGACAAATCTCTGAGGATGTGATTCCCAACGGCGAATTGGATACCGAGGACATCCCATTAAATGGAATCAGAAACAATGTTCTGGATCCTGGTGAAGATAAAGGAATTGACCAGATGGTGGGGCAAGACCCGGAGGATTGGTGGGATATCAATAAAAATGGCGATCGAGACGAGGGAGAACCGACAAGCTATGACGACTGGGAGTATTCAACCGGAAGCTATGAATACGATCATATCAACGGAACCGAAGGAAATGAAAATGACCCTGCCGGCCGGTTTCCCGATACCGAAGACCTTAATGGAAATGGCTCATTAGATATGCGTAACGACTTTTTTAGATATACTTTTATCCTGGAAGATTCGACTTATATTGCCGGTGGGCAGGATAACAAGTATGGATGGCGCATGTATCGTATACCGTTGAATGATTTTCATCACAAGTTTGGCGATCCAGATTTTTCTCGAATTGAATTTGCTCGCATCTGGATTGATAGTTGTACCTCCGAAACACAACTAAAAATCGCTGAAATTAACCTGGTCGGGAACGATTGGAAAGAGATGGGAGTTGCCCCAGATGATGAAAGTCCCTATGTATTAGAAGATGACACAACAGTTGTGGCAGCAGTGACCAACACCCATGATAACGACGATTATATCGCTCCACCAGGCGTTCGGGGAGTGATCGATCGAGTTTACCGCATCGAGTCAAAAGAACAATCGCTGGTGATACAAATCAATGGTCTGGAACCTGGTGCCAACGGCATTTTGCGTAAGACTTTCTTTCAAGCCGAGAATTACATTCGCTATAAAAAAATGAAGATGTTCATTCATGGGGGCGATGCATTGGGAACCGGCTTTTCGCATGATAGGACCAGCATCGAGTTGTTTCTCCGTTTTGGCTCTGATGATAATAATTATTTCGAATTTCGCCAGAAGGTTTTTGAAGGCTGGGAAGGAAATGAAATGGAAATCGATCTGGACGCCATCGCAGCCCTAAAACAAAATTTAGCCAGAATGGATTCTGTTACCGGCATAATAGATTCAACTTTTGCCGATAGCTCTAAACATTACCGGATAAAGGGAAGACCAGCACTAACCAATATTCGTCAATTAGTATTGGGAGTTAAAAATATCTCCAATACTGATTCGAAATATAGCACTCAAATCCCGCTGGATTTTGAAGGTGAAATATGGATCAATGAGCTCCGGCTTTCTGGAGTCAGGAAGGACAAAGGTTTTGCTTATCGTGCCCGGGCAGAACTAAAGGTTGCTGATGTGTTTTCCATTAATGGTGAAATCAATCAAAGAGACGCTGACTTCCATAATATCAACGAACGTTTTGGCAGGGGCAACAACGAGACCAGCGGTAGATTGAGTGGCAATGTATCGCTGCATAAATTTCTGCCTAAATCCTGGGGACTTTCACTGCCGATAAATTTTAATTATTCCAGTCGAGAAGCGACACCGAAATATTTGCCGGGAAGTGATATTTTATACACTTCCGCGATTGATTCATTAAAAAATGTTAGCCGAAGCGCCAGTGAAACCTGGGGATGGGGCACTTCATTCAAAAAAAACACCCGATCCAAAAACTTTTTTATCAAGAACACGCTCGATCAGATTTCGGTGAGTTATAATACCGCGGTATCGCATGATACCAGTTCTACTCACGAATATTCAGAGCGTGAGACACATGCAGCGAACGTGAGCTATAGTATTCCATTTCCCCGGGATAAATCTATCCGTCCGTTTAAATGGCTGGGGAATGCCCCGGTAATTAAAAAACTTTCTGAATTACAATTTTTCTATTTGCCATCCAATTTTAGCGTCAGGGCATCAGGCAATAAGTCAACATCAGAAGCAAAGACAAGATCAGGGGTTCTTACCGATAATCGACAATTTATCATCTCGCGAAGCTTCCAGACCGGGATTCAACCATTTAAAAGTTTTAGCATTGACTTTTCCAGATCATATAAAAATGATTTAAGAAATTTACCAAATGCTGCTAGCACGCTTTTAAACTTTGAAAGCCTTTTTTCACAAAACATTGGTGATTCAACGAACTTAACCAACATGGATCAATCATTCAGCACCAAGTTTAATCCCCAGCTTTTCAGGTGGTTAAAAACAAGTTTTAATTATTCCACAAATTTTAAATTTAGCAACAACCTGCAGTTAAAAGACCGGGGGCGAAGCGCTTCAAACAGTAACTCTTTGACTGGATCTTTTACATTTGATCCGGATCAGTTGGTCAAATCGATCTTTAAACAATCATCCCGTGGTCAGGCACCTCGTTCCCGGGCGAGACCTCCAGCCAGGCGACCAACCGATAAAAAGGAAGAGCCAGGAGAAAAGGAACAGGAAGAGAAAAAGGAAGAGAAAAAGAAAGAACAAAAGAAAAAACCAGCAATTAATCCATTTAAGGCTGTGTTGAGCGGCGTTCAATTTTTTACCAGCAGAATTAAGCCGATCAGTTTGAATTATACCAATCGAGAAAATGTAAGCCAATTCGGACTCGATCCCTCCGGGGCAATAAAATTCCCGACTCTCGACTATATGTTTGGATTCAGCGACACAACCGGGATGCCAAGCGTGGCAAGTGTGGGAACCAATACCGGGTCATCACGAAAATCAAACAATATTTCACTGTCAAGCGGCATCAAATTGTTGAAACAAATGGATATGAGTTTAAAATTTAGTCGAGATAATAATCGCAGTGAAACGACAACGATAACTGGAGATTTATCTGAGTCATGGTTTTTTGTAGAATCAGGAGGAGACAGCAATAAAAGCAAACAGGGTTTTCCAATTCCGGAGTGGTCTTTCCGGTGGACCGGACTGGAACAGATTAAATTCATCAAAAAATTTGTTCAACGGATGAGTTTAGATCATAACTTCTCCGGAAGAAAACAGGAATCCTGGCAGGACAATTCGGATAACCTGACTCGCTTGTCCTATACAAAACAATTTCGCCCGTTAGCTGGGATAAATATGAGCTTGAAAAACAAAATTACTCTGAATGTTCGGTATAATATGTCTGAAGATGTTAATTATACCATGTCTGGCGGGGCTGGAGGAAAAAATATATCATCCGGGGGACAAAAAAACACATCATCAGATATTTCATTAACCGGTTCGTATTCGCGCAGCGGTGGTTTTCGGTTACCACTTCCATTCTTGAAAAATAAGGAATTAAAAAACAATATCGACGTCCAGGTAACATTTAGCTGGAACAAAAAAATGAGTTTCCAGCAGTTGAGAGGAAAAGGGTGGACTGAAACACGGTATACCGAATCCTTAAACTTTGAACCCAAGTTGACGTATTCATTCAGTCAAAACGTTCGTGGCGGAATGAATTTCAAAATCGGTAAAAACAGCAACAAAACCATCGGGGATACCACGATTAAGGAATTTGGAATACACGTAAGCATTATTATTAGTGGAAGGTGAGACTGGATGCTGGATGCTGGATGCTGGATTCTTTGTGATTTACAGTATATATTAAATTTAAAACCTCATTGAGGCTAACTCCATGAGAATACGATCAAAAATAATATTCTCATTTTTTTATCGGATAGTATTTTGCTCCATATTATTTAAGAAATCACGATTAGTAACCTCTTGGCAAATCGATAATTATGATGAGACAAAAAATGCCTGATTGCGATGAATTTTATAAAATGAAGAACTCGAATTCCGAAACCCAAATCCCGATTCTCGTTTTTCTATTTTTACTATTATTTTCATCCTGCCAGAGCCAGGTTATTCCGGAATTTAATGCCCAGAATGCCTTTCAGCATCTTGAAAAGCAGTGTGAATTTGGTCCTCGCGTACCCGGCACAGCAGCCCACCTGAAATGCCGGGATTATTTAGACACAACGCTCCGAAAGTATGCTGATCGTGTGACGCTGCAGCCATTCAATGTGACAATTGAATCGGGCAAAAGTCCAGTGACCAGTTATAATATCATTGCTAATTTTTATTCGGCTAAAACGCGGCGAATTTTATTATGTGCCCATTGGGATACTCGTCCCTGGGCCGATCGCGATCCAGATCCTGCCAATCATAACAAGCCGGTTATGGGTGCCAGCGATGGCGCTTCTGGCGTGGCAGTGTTGCTGGAAATTGCCAGAATCATAAAGATTGTCCCGCCAAAATATGGTGTGGATATTGTACTATTTGATGCCGAAGATTTTGGCACTTACGGTCAAAACGACACCTGGGCATTGGGATCAAAACAATTTGCACGAAATGCTGTCAGAGAATATCACCCGGAATTTGCGATTTTGCTCGATCTGATCGGAGATGCGGACCAACAACTTTACATTGAACAGAATTCATATAAATATGCTCGCAAGATAGTCGATCGAATCTGGAACATTGCGGATCAGATGGGCATTCCTGAATTTATCCCTGAAGTAAAATTTGATGTTTATGACGACCATTTAAACTTGCTGGAAATTGGAATTCCGGCAGTCGATATAATTGATTTTGATTATAAATATTGGCATACAGTTGAAGACACGCCTGATAAATGTAGTCCACAAAGCCTGGGTAATGTGGGAAGGGTAGTTTTGGGTGTGCTATATGATTAAATTACTAAAAATTTTAAACCGCAGAGATCGCAGAGGAACGCAGAGTTTTTTTTAATATTTTTTCTCAGCGATCTCTGCGTTCTCAGCGGTGATAAAAAATATTTTGAAAATTTCGAAGTTGGATCAGGAAAACAGGTTATCGGTCTCAAGGAGGGAAAATGAGTTTACTTCAGATTATCTTCAAAGGCGGAATATTAATCATCCCCATTTTTTTATGTTCACTTATTGCAGTAGCAGTCATTATTGAACGCTGGTTATTCTTGAGAAAAGTAAAAATCAATGCCCGCACTTTTATCCTGCAGGTTAAATCTTTAATTCTCAAAAATAAAATATCTGATGCTGTTGTTTTATGTAAAAAAACCACTGCACCAATCGCAAAAATCACCAAAGCCGCGGTAGAACGCTATAACCGTCCCCGGGATGAAATTAAAGATGCCATTGAAATCGCTGGGAAAACTGAAATTTATTACCTGGAAAAGAATTTGGGTATCCTGGGAACAATCGCAGCCATTGCCCCGCTACTTGGCTTTTTGGGCACGGTAACCGGCATGATTCGTGCCTTTATTCAGGTCCAGAACCTGGGAGGCAATGTGGATGCCAGTGTATTAGCTGGCGGTATCTGGGAAGCGTTGGTGACAACGGCTGCCGGGCTGGTTGTCGGCATTCCTGCTTTGATCTTTTACAATTGGCTCCAGGGACAGGTTGAATATTTTGTATTTGAGATGGAAGATAACTCCACAGCGCTGTTAGACATGCTCATCCAAAAAGGGGAGTCGCAAGATGAATTTTCAAATGAACCGCTCTAAAATTATCGCTTTTTCAACAATCTCGTTGACAGATATTGTGCTGTTACTGCTAATATTTTTTCTGCTCTCATCATCATTTTTTGTTCAGCCGGGAATTAAGGTGAATTTGCCCAAAGCAATTACCGGCCAGATTGAATCCAAAGATCGGGTCTATTTAACTATCACCAAAAAGGACAGGCTTTACCTCAACAATCAACCGGTGCTGAAAAGCGAGTTGGGAGGAAGATTAACAGAGCTGCTGAAAGATCAGCCTGAAAAATTGGTCGTTATCCAGGCAGATAAGGAATTGACCTTAGAAACCGCCATCGAAATCGTTGATATTGCCAAATTGGCTGGCGCTGAAAAATTTATGATCGCCACCCAGCCAGGGGGCAGCTTATAATGATGATCCCGAGAGAAAAATCTTCGCGTATCGCGATTATTGTTTCCATTTTATTGCACCTTATTTTTTTATTGCTTTTTTTATTGATAAAGCTGAATTTCCTGCCTGAAATTCCCGAATTTACAGAGATCACCTTTATCAGCGGAACAAGCAGACTTTTTGCTACTCCACCACCAGGACAGGCTGCCACGACTCCAACAACCGCAGAACAAAATGATGAAACATCAGAAATCGTAAACCTCCCCTTGCGGAAGATGCTGGAAGATGAGCAACCACAATTAAAGGTCGCTGAACAGAATAAGCAGATTCCAGATGAAGATGTAAATACGATTCCAGAAATAGAACATGCTAATAACCGAACCGACCTGGCTGAATCGCTTCTCAAAACCCCGGAGAATGATGAAAAAGTAACAGTCAATCCAACAGAAGGCATGACGTCTGAAGATAAACTTCTCCCTTCGACATCGATTGCAACAGAATCAAGCGGACAAACGCCGTACCAAATTGAGGGTCAGGCAGCAAGTCGAACAGTGGTCAATCGGGTGATTCCCGAATACCCGGAAAATTTACAAAAGCAAGCGACAGTAAAAATCAGCTTCACTGTGCTCCCCAACGGTCATGTGGGTGAAATGATTCCAGTGATCAAATCAAATGCATTGCTGGAAAAAATCACGCTCGACGCTTTCCGCCAATGGCGATTTAATGCCCTGCCTGCTGATGCCCCCCAGCGTGTCGAACGAGGCATGATTACCTTTCGCTATTTGTTAAAGTGATTATCACTACTTAGTCAGATTATTCAAAATTGATAAAAATGAACCTGTCATTTCGACGAACGAAGTGAGGAGAAATCTATACATCAAACAGAAATTCTTATTTCTCTTCATGAGGGACTAACAGATTCCTCCCTACGGTCGGAATGACATTTAATATTTTAATCTGACTAAGTAGCATTATTATACCTGCTTTATTATGATCGATATTATGGTTGTCGAATCGTAACCTCACAATTAAAATATTCATTAAGTTCCCTAAAATTATCCTTGACTTTTAGAAATATTTTGATAATATTTTTACTACCGAACATTTTGTATAAAAAATCGGGGATTTCAAATGGGTTCATCTCCTGGAATAATTCTAATTTTTTTTATCATTCAATATTTGATATCTGGAGTCTTATACTCCCAATCACAAGAATTGAAATTTGTACCTATTACAATGTCACATGGACTATCTCATCACACGGTTTACGATATTATGCAAGACAGTCATGGCTTTATGTGGTTTGCAACACCAGATGGATTAAACCGCTATGATGGACATACTATTAAAATATATCGACATAGCCCTTATGATTCAAGCTCGATATCTGTAAATTGGACACAGGAGATATATGAAGATAGCTATGGAAAATTGTGGATTACAACCGTCTATGGTGGCGTGAATCGATTTGATCCAGAAACCGAAAGATTCATTTCATTCAAACATGATCCAGATAATCCCAATAGCTTGACTCATGATGCAACATTTGGAATTTGTGAAGATGATTCCGGGAATATATGGATTGGTAGCTGGGATGGATTAAATAAACTCATTATTAAAAATGCTGAGCATTTTGGTAACGAACAGGTGAAATTTATCCATTATAAACATGATCCCAATAATCCGAACAGCCTGAGTGATAATCGGGTATGGACACTGCATTATGATACGAAAGGAATTCT
>CBFDBN010000096.1:0-10353 GCA_965603055.1 uncultured bacterium
AGTCCGAATTTACAAAAATAAAATTATGTTCAAAATAAAAGATGAAGGACATGGTTTCAATTATAAAAAAATTCCAAATCCGCTGGATTCGGAAAATATATTGAAAAAAAGTGGACGTGGTATTTATTTGATGTCTGTTTTAATGGATAAAGTCAAATTTTTCAAACATGGTGCTGGTATGGAAGTAGTGTTGATTAAATATTTTTAAAATATTGATTAAAGAGAAAAATAAGAAGAAAATAAAATGGATTTTGTTAAAAAGGAATCTAACGCTGAGCTGACCTCTTTGCAACAGCAAACGGATCGTTCCTTTGAATCGTTTTTGGAACAAGGACACCTGGCTATTTCAACGACACAACAGAATCCTGTTTTTGATTTAATAGAAACAGAAGAAGAAATTTTGATCACGACTGAATTACCAGGTATTGATAGAGAGGACATTTCCATGGCGTTTTCAGGAGATAAACTAATAATAAATGGGAAACTGAAATCAGGGCTGGAAGATAAAGACGAAAATTTCCTTCATACAGGGGAGAGCCATAGTGGTTTCAACCGTGTAATCCCTCTGCCTGTTCCCGTCGATTCAAGCAAAATTAAGAGCGACTTAAACAAAGGATTATTGGAGATTCATCTTACTAAGTGCTTCAGTTCAGAATACTTTATCGGATAATCTTTAAGCAGTCGCTCTATAGAACTTGGGCTTCAAAATTGTAAAGAAATACTGGATAGGTAGTATGGCTTAGGTACTACCATAATTGTCCATTGTCAATTGACAATTAAATTTTTAAACAAGATCAACATCGACAACAAAATGGTCGATATAGCGCTATAGACGCCTAATAAAAAATGGTTATAATAATAAACTTTTGTTAATAAGAAAAACCGAGTTCTTAGCTAAAATATTTTGAAATGTCCAACTTTTGTGTGAAACTTTTGGTACAACTATTGGTGAAAACAATGATCTACGAACAATCATCATAAAGCTATAAACTCAAATCTAATTTCTATCATTATTTAATTATTCTGAAAGTGAAGTAATTAATTTAATATTATCAGTTGGATTTTCAATATATGCCACTTAAAAAAAATCTCATTTTTTTAGCTGTCATCACAGCCATCATCATATTATTGGCATTGTCGGTTCTTCAACTCCATTGGGCTGATACCCTGGTGATTGATCAGGCAGTTAATCGGGTCAAGAAAAATATTAATGCTGCGTGGCACGTTTTAAATGACCAGCAAGGTAAAATCACAATAATTGCTAAATTATTGGCGAATAGTCCAGAGTTCAGCCAATATGAAAATAGATCGGTATTGCATAAGCAAACAATTCTTCACAATGTAAAAGAACAATGGGGATTGGATCTTTTAGCAGTTTTTGATGAGAACGGTAAGAGCTTATCAAATTTAGCAGAACCTGTCAGCGAGTCTATCATAAAACGTTTTGTTACCCAATCACTCCAGGAGTCATTATCTGGATATGCCGACATTTCATCTGAAGTACTCGAACAGGAACATGAAAGTCTTAGAGAAAATTGTTCTATTAGAGGAAAAATAGTTGATGCTCTTTTCATTTTTACCGTCGTTCCTCGTCGGAATTCTGCTGGAAAACCAGGCGGTGTCATGCTTGCTGGAATACGGCTGAATAACTCAACAACACTTCTTGATCAAATCCAAAATGATTTTTTCAAAGATGAACTATATAAAGGTAAGCGTATTGGTACAGCAACTATTTTCTCTGGTCCCCTAAGAGTTGCTACGACGGTACTTTTAGATAATGGAGAGCGAGCAACAGGGACGCTGGTTTCTGGAGAAGTCGAAAACCAGGTTCTGAAAAAAGGAATTCCCTGGACAGGGCGTGCCGAAGTTGTTGATACATGGTATTTGTCAAGATATGAACCAATCCGTAATCCTTCAGGCAAAGTTGTAGGAATGCTATACATTGGAGAGCTTGAACAAATTTATATTGATCAGAAATACAATTCAATATTTACTGGTGTGGGAGTAATTTTTTTCATCCTACTATTGTCTTTTTTAGTGAGTGCCCTTATGATATACCAGGCACGTAAACTGGAACTCGAGAAGAAAAAGGTGCGATTCGATTTTATCCGTGTTCTGGGGCATGAATTAAAATCACCGATTAATGCAGTTGAAGGATATCTTCAACTTATGGATCAACGAATTGTTGGAAAGATACCAGAAGCTTATGACAAAATGATTAAACGTTCACTTATTCGAATTGAGTTCATGCGTAAACTCATCATTGACTTGTTGGATCTGACTCGAATCGAATCTGGACAAAAAAAGCGAGAACTCACTGAAATCGATGTTTGTGAAGTCGCACAGGAATCCATCGAAACAATGACTTCATCAGCCGAAGAACGAAATATCAGCTTTAATTTAATCACCGATCAACCAGTTCGTATGATTGCCGACCGTAATGAAATTGAAATAATATTCAACAACCTGATCTCAAATGCTGTCAAATACAACCGTGATGGTGGTCGTGTCGATGTTACCATTAAAAGTGTCGACAAAAAAGTCCAGATCGATGTTAAAGATACGGGCATCGGCATGAGAGAAGAAGATGTAAAAAAACTTTTCGGTGAATTTGTACGCATTAAAAGTAAAAAGACCAGCAATATTCTCGGCAGCGGTCTTGGATTGTCAATTGTCAAAAAAATCGTCATGCTGTACAATGGTGAAACGCATGTCATTAGCGAACCAGATGTGGGAAGTACTTTTACTATAATTTTAAAATGTCGGTTTTCTTCTTAACAGTAAAAACATTATCCACCTTGGCTTGCAAGAGAATGATTAAACCTTATTAAGATATCAGAATTTAATGGCACTCAAATTATTATTGCATTGTTCAAATCCTTTTATTAAATAGTTGCAATTTTGCAATGCTTATGCTTTGAAATTATCTTTTATAACTGCTATTTTTTAAATGATTTATCTCGATTTTTATATATGGCATTATTTTTGAGTAACTATATTATGTAAAATTTTAGATTTGTTCATTCCAAAAAATATGATAATAACAATCGAACTGTTTCAAATCTATAAAATATCTTTAAACTTTAATTTTTTCCGATAGGGAGGAACTTAAAATGGACAAATATGATGTCGTCATTATCGGTGGTGGTCCTGCAGGAGTCACATGCGCAATCTCTGCTCACAATACTTATCCTGACAAAAAAATTGCTGTTATCAGAAAAGAGCTAATTGCTCTCATACCATGCGGCATTCCTTATACACTTACTTCGCTCAACAGTGTTGATGAAAATATTTTACCAGATGCACTGGTCGAAAAAGCTGGTGCAGATCTAATTATAGATGAAGTTATCAATAAGGATGGCAAAACGCTTGAATTGAAAAGTGGCAGAAAAATTATTTATGACAAATTAGTATTGGCAGTTGGTCCAACTCCTCTTATGCCCCCAATCGATGGTGTAGATAAAAAAGGCGTATTTCTGGTTCAAAAAGATCACGAGTACATGACAAAAATGAGAAAATTTGCTGAAGGGATACAAAATATTGTGGTCATTGGCGGTGGTTATATCGGAGTGGAAATGGCAGATGAGGCATTACGAGCAGGAAAAAATGTAACTATCATTGAGCTATTAGATCATTTGTTGGGAACTTCAATGGATACAGAATTTGGTGATAAGACTCGTGAAATTTTAGAAGCGAATGGAGCCAAAGTGCTGCTCGGTAAAAAAGTCAATTCAATCGTAGGGAATGATTTAGTGAATGGAGTAAAAGTTGACGGTGGTGAAAATATTCCTGCTGATATGGTTATAATTTCCACAGGCAGCAAACCGAATGTCGAGCTGGCAGAAAAATTTGGTTTAAATTATGATCCTAAACATGGAATTTTGGTAAATGAATACTTGCGAACTTCGGAAAAAGATGTATTTGCCATAGGTGATTGTGCAGCTAAAATCGATTTTTTCACTGGTGAATTCACTGATGTCAGGCTCGCTTCTACTGCCATGGCTGAAGGTCGTTTAGTTGGTTCTGATTTATTCCAGATTAAAATCATCAGAAAATACATTGGCGTTTTGGGTTCGTTTTCTACAAAAATAGGCGGTACTGCTTTTGGGGTAAGTGGTATAACTGAGGCTAAAGCAAGATCGATGAATTTAGACTATACAGTGGGTGAAGCAACAACCGTGGACCGACACCCAGGCAAACTTCCTGGTGCATCAAAACTACATCTCAAACTCATTTTCTCACGCTATTCGCATACGTTACTTGGTGCGCAAATGAACGGTGGGGATTCAGTCGGTGAAATGGTTAATATGTTTTCGGTAATGATTTTGAATAAAATGACAGATATGGATATTAATACACTACAAGTTGGCACCCATCCATTACTCACTGCATCGCCAGTCGTATATCCAGTAATTACCGCCACAGCGGATGCAATTAAAAAGTGGTTCCGATAAAATGTGTTCAAATTAATTTTGGAATAGAAGCAATGAGAAGAATAAATAATGGAAAAAGAAAATAACAAACAAAAACATACTATCAAACGAATAGGTGGCTATTTACATAAAGTAGTACCAATTGCAGATAAAGAAGGAAAGGTTTTACACCATGCAATTATTCCTTTTATGGTAGAACTGAGATTACGTGATGTAATGCAGATAATTGTTGGTGCTTCTATTTTAGCAATACCTGTTGCGTTCACTGAAGAAGCCTGGGTTCTTGGGGAACATTTACCATTTAATAGGGTATTGATTCTTACAATGTTATCCTTATTTTTCATTGCCACATTTGTGTATTTCAACTATTATCGATATCACTTTGTGGATCATGTCTCTGAATACATAAAAAGAGTATTCGCTACCTATGCACTATCACTTATTGTGGTTGGTGTTTTGTTGACAGTTATTGAAAAGTGTCCCTGGGGCGTGAATAATATTTTGGCGATAAAGAGAATTATAATCGTGGCATTTCCAGCTTCAATGAGTGCATCTGTAAGCGATACGATTAAATAAAACTATTGTGAGGTAATAAAAAAATGATCGATGAAAAGAAATTCCTTGTAGATGTTGGCTTTCGAGATTTACCTTTTCCGATGAGGGTAATATCAAAAGTTGAACCAGAAGGTCAATTTACGATTGCAAAAATTTCCATTAACGCACAGATTATGCAGGAATTTGAAGCGCAATGGATCGATAAATTCATACAGATTGTTCATGCACATAGAAACAGAATAGGAACGAAAACACTGAAGAACAACATCATGGACTACCTGAAGGAACTCAACGCCAACACAGTGAAGATTGATTTCAGTTATCCCTTCTTCGTTGAAAAGCTAACTCCTGTGTCCAAACAAAAATGCCTGGTTCAATATCTATGCACTTACTCTGCAAAAGCATTTTCTATTGAAGATAAGACAAAAATTATTTTTAAAATGGAAATTCCATGTATTACGACTTATCCTGCTTCATCAGCAGAAAAGCCTGGAGGACTATTTGGACAGTTGAGTATCGTAGCTATTGAGGTTGAAACAAGGAAAGACCTTTATCCCGAAGATTTGGTCGAGATTGTTGACAAACATGCTTTATCTCCAATCTATTCTTTTCTAACCGAGGATGATCAGGCATTTGTGATTCAAAGGGTTCATTCGGAGAAATTAACCAGTGTAGTATTGACCGATAAGATTAAAACTGAATTAGCTCATAATAAAGATATTGATTGGTATTCAGTTCGCTGTTCTAATTTTGGTATGCTGCACTCGTACAGTACGCTAATTGGCACAGAAAAAAGCAGATGGGTGCCATTTAGCGTCTATGAAGAAGAAGAAATATAATATAAGAAATTTAAAATTTAAAAAATGCAATTTATATTACCTGTATTTCTATATCTAATGATAGGTCTTTTCGCTGGATTTATGAGCGGTATGTTTGGAATCGGAGGAGGGTCTGTAAGAATCCCGCTATTGTATGTCGCTGGTTTGCCGCTGTTAAGCGCTTTCGGAACTAACTTATTGGTAATACCCATCTCATCTTTTGTGGGTGCTTTAAGCCACAGAAAAAACATTAATTGGAAAATTGTCCCGTATGTCTTAATCGGCGGAGCTCTTGGTTCAATATTGGGAGCATTTTTAGCTGGTTTGATTCCGAATTTAATGCTGTCAATCTTATTTGTAATTATCTCGATAATAACCGTATTGGGAATTTATTTTAATAGAATTAGCCCAAAACTCGCTCAAAAGATTAATCCGAAAACAGGATATTTTATTGGTGGAACTTTTTTTCTAAATCTCATCACAGGCATGAGAGGCGGCAGCGGCGGATCACTTTTTCCACCATTTTTAAGGATGATGAAATTAGAGATTCATAATGCAATTGCAACATCATTATTTGCAACAATTTTCACTGCTTCTGCGGGAGTTCTTTTCTATTGGTATCGAGGCGATATTGTATTGTTTCCTGCATTGGTCGTAGTCATCGGCTCAATAATTGGAGCAAGATTGGGGAGTATAATTTCATTAAAAACAAAGCCCAAATGGTTGGAAATTGGATTGTCTGTTTTTGTTATCATTCTTGCATTAATCACAGTTTATAAGGCATTAAAGTATGTATAATTATTTATTTGGACCAGTTCCATCACGCAGGCTGGGTATCTCATTAGGCGTAGATTTAGTGCCCCACAAAACCTGCTCACTCAATTGCATCTATTGCGAATGCGGACGTACAACCAATCTGACCATTGAAAGAAAAGCATATGTGCCGACTGAAACCGTACTCGCTGAACTGAAGACTTTTTTAGAGCCAAAACCAAAATTAGATTACATCACTTTTTCAGGAGCAGGTGAACCCACGCTGCATTCTGGGATCGGTGAAATTGTTAAATTTTTAAAAACAAATTTTCCCAATTACAAAATTGCGCTGTTGACTAACGGCACTTTGTTTTATCAACCAGAACTCATTAAAGAAGTTAAATCTATCGATCTGATTCTACCTTCGTTGGATGCCGCTTCGGATCTTGTATTTCGAAAATTAAATCGACCCTTTCCAAAATTGCACATTGAAACAATGATTGAAGGGCTTGTTAAACTGAGATCTGAATTTTCAGGTCAAATGTGGCTGGAAATTTTTATTGTTCCTGGTTTGAATGATACCGAACAGGAGATAATATTGCTGCGAGATGCCATTCACCGCATCAAGCCAGGGCAGGTTCAATTGAATACACTGGATCGTCCTGGTACCGCTAATTGGGTGGAGCCAGCAACCAAAGCTGAATTGGAAAAAATTGCCGAGCAGTTGGATTGGGAAACCGCAATTATTGCCAATTTCCAAAAAAGGGAACAGGTAGCCAGCTACAATGCTGATATTGAAAGTACAATTTTACAGACCATAAAACGACGTCCCTGTACCGTCGATGATTTAGCCTCTACCCTGGGACTGCATCCAAATGAAATTAATAAATATATTGAAACACTGTTGGAGAAAAAGCAAATTCGGTCAGAGGTGATGGAGCGGGGTACGTTTTTTATATTAATTAATCATGAATAAGATGAGATATTTTATATAAATATGAAAACAGAAATGGAAAAGTGGGAAACAGAAGAAGGAGTGAACTACCTGAGAAAAATCGGAATCAGAACTGGTGATGTCGTATTAGATTTCGGAGCAAGGATTGGTCATTATAGTATTCCAGCCGCTATTATTGTTGGCAATAATGGGCTGGTTTATGCGATTGATAAAGAACAGGCATCGTTGAACAAGTTAGAAAAAAAGGCAAAAGTACTGGGTTTAAGAAATATCAAAATAATTAAAAATTCTGGGGGGGTAAATCTAAATTTGCAAAACGAGTCAATTGATACTGTGTTACTTTACGACATGTTGCACTCTTTAAAGCAGGGGGAAAGAAAAATATTTTATAGCGAGGTTTATCGGGTTTTAAAGCCATACGGTTTGCTTTCGGTTTATCCCAAACATGTCATTGAAGATTTCCCGCTGGGTGAGTTTCAAAATCTTCATTTTGATGATGTTAAACAGGAAATTGAGGATTCCAGTTTTCTGTTTAATGAAAAATTATGTGGTAAATTGAGCCATGATGACGAACTTAATTCAGGGTGTGTTCTGAATTTTAAAAAGTATCTAAAAACATAATAAAAAAGAGAGGGAGTTTACCATGAAAGAACTATCAATAAATTACGAGGATATGGAGTGGTCGGAAGCCACAGGATATCCGACTGGAACAAAAATAAAAATGCTTCGGGAAGAAGGAAGCGCCAGAACATTTTTATTAAAATTAGCACCGGGGTTTGATATGGAGCCCCATTCACACATTGCAACGGAACAGCATTTCGTTTTAGATGGTGAATACAAAAGCAGTGGCAAAAAATTTGGTGTCGGCTCTTATCGCTTTATTCCATCGAAGAGTGATCATGGACCTTTTACTTCTGAAAATGGTGCTACTGTTTTGGTGGTATGGGATTCATTATGATTAAATGTAACAGAGCAAAATTATCGTTGTTGATGCTCCCTAATTAATGTCTGTCCGAGACCGTAACACAAGCTTCCAACTTGTATGTTAAACTTGAGCTAAGTTCTTATTTTACCTTGCAAGCAAGATGCTTGCATTACGGGCATCTCACATTTTCGGACGCACTAATTATCATTGAGGTTTCTTCTTAAGTGGGAACTTAATAGAATTGCCTATCGGAATATTTTTTTTGAGGGAAAAATGACTGGAATAAAAACCGAAGATTCGGTAGTAAAGATCATTAATTCACTGCCCGCAGGAGTTTTATTGGTTGCAGCAGCCAAAACAAGAACACCAGCAGAAGTGGCAGCGGCTATTGACAGGGGGATTAAAATTATCGGATACAACTACGTGCAAGAAGCTGAACAGATGTATCAAATAATAGGAAATAGAGTGCAATGGCACATGATTGGACATCTACAAAGGAATAAGGTTAAAAAAGCTGTCAAGCTTTTTGATTTGATTGAGACAATTGATTCCTGGCGGCTGGCTGAATCAGTTGATCAACATTGTGCGGATGAGGGGAAAATAATGCCGGTATTAGTTGAAATTAATAGCGGAAAAGAATCGAATAAAACAGGTGTTTTGCCAGAAAATGTTTATGAATTTGTCCGAAAAATAAGCGAGCTGTCCAATTTACGAGTTCAGGGAATGATGACAATGGGTCCACGTTTTGGCGACCCAGAGGATTCCAGGCCCTATTTCAAAGCAACCAAGTCGGCTTTTGATCGGCTCAGTCAGGCGGGAATACCGAATGTGGAAATGCGCTATCTTTCTATGGGGATGAGTAACAGTTACCAAATTGCCATCGAAGAAGGCGCAAATATTGTTCGGATCGGGACGATTTTATTTGGAGGACGATGCAGATAGAAAAAAATTTATATTCCTATTGAAATCAGTCCTTTGGCGTAACAAACAGCAAGTGTTAACAATTTAATTATTATCCTCTAATTTAAGGTGTACCATGACCAACATTTCAGAACAAGACGTTCATAAAGCATTATGCCAGATTACGCATCCTGTAATTGATTGCAGCATTGTGAAATTGGGTGTCATCAGAAAAATAACTATAAAAAACTATATAGCTACGATCACTCTTGCTTTTCCTTTCCTTGGCGTTCCAGCTAAGGATATTCCGATCAGAAGTCAAATTATAAATGACGTGAAGCAATCAGTAGAGAATCTTGGATTAAAATTGCAATTAAAGCAAGTTGAAATGACTTCAGAGGAACTTAAAACTTTTTTAGCGATTGAGAAAGAGACTTGGAAGGACATTGCTAATGAGTAAAATCTTAAGTTTCCATAATTATTTAGTCATGCGAAAAAATTAATAACAAGAGGAAATAAAATGGTTGAAAATCTACGAATATCAAATCGAGTAAAACAGATACCAAAATCTGCCATTCACGAAATGACGAGACTATCGAAACAGATCGAGGATGTGGCATTTCTTTCCTGGGCGAAACCGACATCGGGTGCACCTGCTCATATTCGAAAAGCTGCTGTTGAAGCGATCAATAAGGGCCTGGTGGACGGTTATTCAGAAAGTTCTGGATTATTGGAATTGCGAAAGGAAATTGCCAACAAGTTAATTCGGGATAATCATATCGATGCCAATCCTGCTCAAATATTGGTAACAGTTGGCGCCATCGAAGGTTTGGCAGCGGCAATTCTGGCTGTAATCGATCCTGGCGATGAAGTGATTTTGCCATCCCCAACTTATTCGACGCATATCAATCAGGTCCTACTGGCTTCTGGCAAACCTGTTTTTGCCCCGACCATTGAAAACCAGGGATTTGTTCTGGATATTGAAGCAATTAAAAAAACGATCACTCCGAAAAC
>CBFDBN010000097.1:0-10225 GCA_965603055.1 uncultured bacterium
TTTAAATAAAAAACGTTAGTATGAAAAAATTCCCCAGGCGATTTGCCAGGGGAATCTTCTTTTAATATCAAAAAATATTTTTTTAATCTGTAAAATTGATTAAAATAACATCTCCGCCCATTTCAGCGACCAGTTCAATAAGGGCGATGGAAGTAGGCCCAAAATAATAACGAAGATTGCCGCCAAGCCCAATGATATCCACATCGGTATTAATCCCTGTTTCCCGACGTCCTCAATTTCCTGTTCAGGCTCTTTCATGTACATCACAATTAAAACATTGATATAAAAATAAAGTGCCACCAGGCTGAAAACCAGGGCGATAACAGCGGTGACGAACATTTCACCTTCTAATAGTTGCAGGAATACCTGGATTTTTCCAACAAAGCCGACAGCAGGCGGAATACCAGCCAGGGAAAACATCGCAATTGCCATCATTGCTGCGGCACCAGGAAATTTTCGGGCAACGCCTTTTAAATCATCCAAAGTTTCGCAATAATGATTTTTATGAGTGAGATAGACTAAAACGCCGAATGCCAGCATATTCATGGCAATATAACCGATCCCATAGAATAATACGGCTTGAACGGCTTCGATTTTGTGGCTCATTGGCGCAAGGGCTAATCCCATATAACCCGCATGAGCGATCGATGAGTAGGCAAGCATTCGTTTTACATTATTCTGAACGATGGCGACTGAATTGCCATAAATTACGGTAATCAGGGCAAAGAACCCAAATATAACCTGAAAAACAGAATCAAAATTGCCGAATACAATTGATCCAGCAAAAATTTTCAAGATTACCGCAAAAGCAGCTAATTTGACAGCCACGCTCATGAAAGCAGTGATCGGAGTTGCTGCGCCTTCGTACACATCTGGTGTCCAGGCGTGGAAAGGAACCATGGAGACTTTGAATGCTAATCCGATAAATAGAAATATCAAGCCCAGTCCTGAAAGCAAAGAATTTGTATCGACAAACGAAAAAGAAAGGTTGGATAACACTTCGGAAACAACCAGGCTGCCAGTTGTTCCATATAAGAATGAAATGCCCAATAATAAGAAAGCGGATGAAAATCCACCCAATAGCAAATATTTCATGGCAGATTCGCCAGCACGGGGATTATATTTTTTCAATCCCACTAAGGCATAAATGGGAATGGACATCATTTCCAGGCAGAGGAAGATCATCAGAAAATTTTCGGCAGCGATCAGGGTTAAGGCGCCTAACAACGAAAAACAAAGCAACAGGTAATAATCGATGGCTGGAATTGCCTGGCTTAGTGTGTAGCGAGCAGACATTAGAATCGCCAAAAAACCCGCCCCGATCAATGCTAATTTGCCAATATAAATTCCACCACCTGCTTTAAGCGAATTATTCAATAATAAAACTTGCTCTCCCGAAGTGGCTCTGCCATAAATAAAATACAGAATGCCAACCAGGATAATGCCAATACCAGCAATCCAGCTTGATTGTCTATTCCGACTTTCCAACTCGATGCTTCGCTGGTTATCTTTGAACAGGGCGAAAATAGGTCTTTGAAAAGCATCGACCAGGGTTAAAATGACAATCAGGGCAACAAGGCTGATTTCACCAATTAGAAAAGTAACTTGAAATGACATCTCATTCATAAGTGTGTCCAGTATTAGTACAGATTTCAATAAAATATCTTTTTGGGCATATCGAAATTTAGTTCACTTTGATTTACTTTTAACTTAATGAACTTCCTCGTGAACTTCTTCATGAATTTCTTCGATAATTTCTTCTGTTTGCGGCGCTTTCGAAAGTTCCTGTTTCAAAATCTCTGGCTGGTGCTGCTCAACATAATGCTTTACAGATGTGTGCATTTTATTCAAATAAGTTTTCGGATAAATTCCAATCCAGAAAACGAAAACGATGAACGGCAACAACACAATCATTTCACGCAAGCTCAAATCTTTTAAATTTTTATTCTTCTCATTGTTTAATGGACCGAAGAAAACTCGTTGTACCATCCAGAGCATGTAGTAGGCGCCCAGAATAACTCCTGATGTCGCAAACACCATCAGCACCAGTCGAAACGCTCCTTGATTTGCCATGAAATATGCCCAGGCACTCTGGAAGCTGCCTAACAGAATCAAAAATTCACCGACAAATCCGTTAGTCCCTGGCAAAGCGACTGATGATAAAGTAATAATCATAAATGCTGTGGCAAACACAGGCAGCCGATAAGCTAAGCCACCAAAGTCAGCTATTTCCCTGGTATGGCGTCTTTCATAAATAATTCCAACTAAAATAAATAGTGCGCCAGTGGAAATGCCATGATTGACCATTTGTAAAATTGAACCTTCAATTGCTTCTGGTGTCAGGGCGAACAAACCGAGCATGACATAGCCCAGGTGGCTGATCGATGAATAGGCGACCAATTTTTTTAGATCGGATTGGGCTAAAGCAAGGCAAGCTCCATACACGATGCCGATAACAGCCAGGGTTTGCATAAACGGTGCCGCTTGAATCGCAGCTTCACCGAAAAGAGGAATTCCCAATCGGACGAAACCGTAGCCACCCATTTTCAGTAAGACTCCAGCCAGGATGACTGAACCAGCAGTTGGCGCTTCTACGTGGGCATCGGGCAGCCAGGTATGAAACGGAAACATGGGAACCTTGATGGCGAATGCCAGTGCAAAGGCTGCAAAGAGCCAGAGCTGAGCTTGAACGGGAATATCTAACTGCAACAATTGTTCGAATTCAAAAGTAAATGAGCCGAAGTTTTGTTTGGCAAGAATCGCTAAATAGATAATTCCGGCCAGCATCATTAATGAACCGACTACGGTGAACAAGACGAATTTAACAGTGGCATAAATCCTTCTGGGACCTCCCCAAATACCTATTAAAAAGAACATCGGGATCAACATCAATTCCCAGAAAATATAAAAGATAAACAGATTGAGCGCCACGAATGCGCCGAGCATGCTGAATTCCAGAAACAGCAGCCAGATATAATATTCTTTTTTCCGTTTTTGGATGTATTTGTATGAGCTCAAAACCGTGAAGGGCATCATGATCGTGGTCAGCAAAATCAGCAGAATCGAAATGCCATCGATGCCAACGTGATAATTCAATCCGAATTGGGGAATCCATTCGGCTTGTTCAACAAATTGATAGCCAACGATGGAATTATCAAATCCAGCCAGGATGAAGAACGAAACGATCATGGCAATGGAAGAAACTGCCAATGCGATCCAGCCATATTTTGATGCACCACTTTTTTCGTCATCAGATTTTTTGCTCGGGATGAACATGATTAAAATTGCGCCGAGCAGGGGAATGAAGAGTGTCCAGGATATTAAACCCATTTATGACTCCTGTAATCCATAAATTCTAATACTGTTCTTTTCAACAAGATCATTGAATTATGATCTTTATTATGAAAAATAATTGCCATGCTATCAATTTTTTGTTCCGATTCAGAATTCATTCTGTCTATTATTCTTCTATCACTGAACCGTTTCAACGTGCGAATAGCGGAGAATCTTATTGTCAGATGTTACCAGCGGACAATTATAAATTCTGGCTATTGCAACGATGATCTGATCGGCTGGATCACGGTGAAATTTGCCTGGTAATTGTGTTGACTCAATCGCTATCTCGGGCGCTAATTCCAAAATGCGAATCCCAGGATAGCTCAAAGCCCGCTCAAACCACTCTCTTATATCACAGGGAATCTCAAGCCGTTTTAGCTCGATGAGCTTTGCAATTTCCCAACATGAAATTGCACTAATGCCGATAATATTATCCTCGGTTTCCTGAATAATTTCAATCTGCAAGCGGGTCAGCTTTTTGTCATCGTGAACCCACCACATCCAGATATGTGTATCGAGCACTATCATTTCAGAGCATCCCAGTGATCCTCGGCAACGCTCTCGAAAGGTTCGATGTAAGTTATTGGTTTGCCACGCAGCGGATAACGTCCATTTAATTTTTGTTTCCGATATTGTGGACGTACAATAACTTCTACTTTATCTCCTGATCGAAATGGCAAACCTTTAATCGATAGGCTTCCATCTTTTGATATGATGGTTTCTGAACGATATATCTGCATTGTTCACTCTTTAGTTATTTTTTTCAAAAAACATACATCGCCACCACCACCGCCACTGCAATCCCCACAATCATATAAAATCCATACGCCTGAATATTACCCGTCTGGAGATAGGAGAATAAATTTGATACCTTTCTCCAACCTGAAGCAGAGCCATCGGCAAAGCCATCGATTAGTTTTTTATCAGAAATATTCAGAAAGATGTTGGTTGATAAATATTTCAACGGACGGACGATGATTGTATCATAAATTTCATCGATCCAGTATTTATTCCATAATAGTTTTTGAATACCACCATATTTTGCTGGATCGGGCAAATCTTTTTTCAGTGCACTGTACATGCTTCGTGCCAGGAACCAGCCGATCACGGCGATAAGGACTGAAAGCCCCATCAGCGAAAACTCAGTGGTATGGCTGTAATGCTCGATATGAACGTGACCGTATTTTGAAACGGCTGGTTCAAGGTAATGTTCAAAAAAATTGGGGATGGTTTCTCCGCCTAATAGCTTGGGAATGCCGATCCAGCCGCCAATTACCGAGAGACCGCCCAAAATCATCAACGGGACCGTCATTGTTTTTGGCGATTCGTGGAGATGATGTTCCTGCTCGTGGGTGCCTCGGAATTTGCCGAAGAAGGTGAGATAAACCAATCGGAACATATAAAAAGCAGTACATAGCGCTGCAATTGCGGCAATGACATAAACGACCTTATTGCCGTGCGCCGAGGCAAATACATTCCATAAAATCTCATCTTTTGAGAAGAATCCAGCAAACGGCGGAAATCCCGCAATCGCCAAAGTTGCCAAAAGGAAGGTTAGATATGTGACTGGCATATATTTTTTTAAATTGCCCATGTAACGAATATCCTGCTCGCCACCCATGGCGTGGATTACGCTTCCTGATCCCAAAAATAAACAGGCTTTGAAAAACGCATGAGTCATAAGATGAAAAATGGCAATCACAAATGCGCCTGCACCAGCCGCCATGAACATGAATCCCAACTGGCTGACAGTGGAGTAGGCTAATACTTTTTTAATATCGTTTTGATAAATTGCAATTGTTGCTGAAAAAATAGCAGTTAAAGCGCCAACCCACAAAACAACATTCATCGCAATCGGAGCAGCAAGATAGAGTCCATGGAAACGACATACCATGTAAACACCAGCCGTGACCATTGTCGCAGCGTGAATTAAAGCGGATACGGGAGTGGGACCTGCCATGGCATCGGGCAGCCAAACATAAAGCGGAATCTGGGCTGATTTACCCGTGGCGCCAATGAAAAGGCAGATCGCTGCAACATTTGTCCAGAAGAAGTTCAAACCACTATAATTGATGCCATTCGCCTGGAAAAAGTGATTGACTTCAGTAATGGTTAATGACCCTACATTTGCAAAAATCAAGAACATGCCCAATAGAAATCCAAAATCACCGATTCGATTAACAATAAAAGCTTTTTTTCCTGCAATGGCTTTTTCTTCTTCTTTATACCAAAATCCAATCAATAAATAACTGCAGAGACCAACACCTTCCCAACCAATAAACATCACGGGCATGGAATTGCCAAGGATTAGTAAAATCATGGCAAATACAAACAGGTTCAGATAGGAGAAATACCGTACACTGGATTCATCTCCATGAATGTAACCGATTGAATAAAAATGAATAACTGCACTTACTCCAGTCACGACTAATAACATCACCGCCGAGAGATGGTCGATTAGAAAAGTTAGACTGACTTTAAGTCCGCCTGAAGCGATCCATTCGTAAGGCGTACAACTTATTGATTCTGTTCCTGCCATCTTTACAAATACGGCGTAAAGCGATAATATGAATGATGCTGCAACAGTTGAAAATGCTAAATATCCTGCAAATTTTTCGCCCCAGATTTCTTTTTTTCTATATGCATTGGTAGCCGCAACCGTGCCATTCAATGCTGCTCCAATTAGAGGTAATATCACAATAATGAAAATCAGGCTGTTCTCCATAAAAAATTAGCCCCTTTCTGAAGTGTATGCGTCAACACTGATAGTGCTGGTTCGTTTGAAAAGTTGAACGATGATGGCGATGCCCAGCGCTACTTCGCAGGCAGCAACCACGAAGATCATCAGCGATAATATCTGTCCATCGTGATTTTGATGCAGTCGTGAAAAATAGATCAAGCTCAAATTCACGGCATTGAGCATCAATTCAACTGCCATCAACATGTGGAGCAATGTTCGTCTAAAAATGAACGTTATGCTGCCGATGGCAAATAGCAAAATAACAATGGCGATAGTGAAAAATCCGCCAGTCCCTAAAATAAAGTCAGTCAAAGGATTACTCATTCTTTCGACCTTTCCAATCCAATTGAACTATCGAAATCACTGCGACAATGGCAGCGAACAATAACGTCGATACATATTCAAAAGCAAATAAATATTTGGTCAATAAATTTTTCGAGAAAATTTTGATGCCGCCAAAATTTTCGAGTGATTGCTCGGGAAACGATACCGAGCTGAGCTCAGCAAATGCTCTTTGTTCTCCCCCGATGACGGTGTATAACTTGTAGATAAAGAAAATGGCTAACAAAGTTAAAATCGGAGCGCCAATCCAGAATAGCTTTGAAAATGGTTTTAAATAGTCTTCACTTTTAATATCTAACAACATGATGAAGTAAATAATCAAGATCATGATAGCGCCAGCATAAATGATGAGTTGGAATATGGCGATGCTGTGCGCTTGAAGGATGGCGTACATACCTGCCAAAGCAAGCATAGTCGCTAATAGTCCCATGGCGCCACGAATGGGATGTTTGGCGAAAAGAAGCACCAGACCGCCAGCGATTGCGACAACTCCAAAAACGATGTACATTAATATGTTGAAATCCATTAAGGTTTCCTTTGATTTCTGAAATTTATTTCTCTGACCAATATCTTTAATTTTAAAGATATATATTAAATATCATCTTCAATATTTGATTGATGGATTCTAATTCGACCAATCTCCACAATCCATAATTTTTTATCAATAGGAGTTCGATCAAGTTCTTTTAGAAATTGACGAACTAAACTTTCCAGTAAAGAAAGACTCGGATTTCTTGGGACACGAATCACTGCTATTCCTGCTGCTTTTTCGGGTTGGAATCGAACTGTATCAGCAAAATCTAAGTCAAGTGTTACCAAACAACGAAGCTCAGCACAGCATGTTTCATAAATTTTTTGATCAGAACAACCCTGTAATTTTTCTTCCCAAACAGTTTTGACGTCATATCCCGTAGCATTAATAATATGTTGAGTTCTCGTCCCAAAATTTTCATCGAGCTTGAATCTCATGCAGCTTCCTCGATGGAAACTTCCACATAGCGTTCTCGAGACATTTCTGCACCGTAGGCTATCGCTGCTCGAATATCTTCCCTTGTTAAGGATGGGTATTCCTCGAGTATTTCTTCGATACTCATTCCATTAGCCATAAAATCTAAAATCAGAGATACCCAAATTCGAGTACCACGAATACACGGTTTCCCGAAACATATTTTTGGATTAATGGATATTCGTTTAAGAAGGGGATTCATTTTTTTCCTATGTCAACTCTATTACATTAATGATTAAAATCAATTTCAATCACCTATGGATTATACCCATGCACCACATCATCATTCACCACAGGATTCCAATGGAGAAGCATATCCCGATCATAAACCATTTTAAAACGATTGTAACCAACCAATTTTTCAGTAGTCGCCAACATACGAATTGCATCAACTGGACAGGCTTCGACACAAAAGCCACAGAAAATACAGCGGCTGATATCAATATCAAATACCTTAGGGCGTTTCTGAATGATCGAATCATCGCTTTCCTCGGCTTCAATGGTAATACATGAAGCAGGACAAACCGTCGCGCACATCTGACAGGCGACACAGCGTGGTGATTTGTCACTACGCTGAACCAATACGTGCCGTCCCCGATTATTCGGTGATAAATCAGGGCGCTGTTCTTCAGGATAAAGGATAACAACCCCACCTTTGCGGAACGTCAGCCATTTGAATAAATTTCGAAACAGATGTTTCGATGTGATAAAGACGCCTCTTCCAATTTCTTTCACATATAATTGATCTAAAAGCGTTCGTTTTTTTCGATCATAATATTTCATGTCAGGAAAATCAGGTAACTGATAACTCATGTTAAAAACCTCCTAATGCCACAATAATAACAGTAACGATCAGGTTCAAAATCGAAAGAGGTAACAATATTTTCCAGCCTAATTTCATCAGTTGATCGTAACGAAATCTTGGTAAACTCCACCGCATTTGTTGTAATAACCAGCAAAAGAAAAAGACTTTTAATGTGAATGACAATATTTCAAGTATGACAACTGTCGCATGGGATAGTTCCGTAAAACCGCCCCAGGGCCAATGAAATCCATCTGCCATGAGATAGGGAACGGAATAACCTCCAAAGAATAGTGCTGAAACGAGCACAGCGACAAAGGCAATCGTTATAAATTCAGCGAACATGAACAGCAGCATTTTGAAGCCAGAATATTCGGTGAAATATCCAGCAACAATTTCGGATTCGGCCTCAGGGAGATCGAATGGCATTCGTTTGTTTTCAGCGATGGCGGCGAATAGAAATAGAAAGAAAGCAAATGGCTGCAAGAAAATGCCCCATTTTGGCAGCCAGCCCCAGGCTAATTCCCGCTGTGCCTGAACCAGTTCCCACACATCAACCTGTTGATAAATGAAGATCAAACCTAATAGCGATAATCCCATGCTGATTTCGTACGAGATCATCTGCGAGGCGCCACGCATCCCGCCCATCATGGAGAATTTGTTATTGGATGACCAGCCTGCCAGGATTGCGCCAAAGATATTCAAACCGCCGATGGCAAAGACAAAGAGCAATCCAACGTTCAAATCAGCGACCTGCACCCGAAAGCTAAAATCGGGCAAATTATTGGCAAAGTATTCTGGCAGCCAAGGGATCCATTTCAAATACCAGGCTTGAAAGAATTCAGCAGGTTTTAAGACGCCAGCAAATGGAACGACTGCGGCAGTGATTGTAGCAGGGACGAAAGCGAAAAAGATAGCGAGGTTGTACATCAGAAAATCGTAAGCCCGTGGCTTGAAATCTTCTTTCACCAAGGTCTTAATAGCATCAGCCAAGTTGTTGATAAATCCCCATAACGCCAGCTTTTTCCCGCCAGGCAAAGGGATACTTGCCCGATTCGCTCCGATCCGATCCTGCAAGACCGCTGATTGCTTCCGCTCCGACCAGCTCAACAAAGCGCCCATCATGAACATGAACAGAAATACGGCGGTAGCTAACAAGAAACTGGTTATAAAATTGACTGTGTTTATGCCTAAAAAACTTGAATCCATTCTTAATCCCTCTTCATCAAAAAGGAGTGTTGGAGTATTGGATTATTGTATTAGAAAATTAAATTGTCTTTCGCACTTCATCAACCGTCCGTCCGATCGGTTGAACATCAAGCTCCTTTAAAACATCCACAAAAAACATCAACTCATCAAAATTATCTTCAGCCTTAATCGCCCGTCGGAATGGCTGAACGATCCCATCGACATTGGTAAATGAGCCGTGCTTCTCAGTCGAGATTCTGCCTGCGATAGACCATTTGGCTTTCTCAAATACTTGATCTTTTATAGCAGAGAGGGCAATGAACTGCAAACCAGCTAAATTTTCCATCGGTGCATTTTGCCCCCAGACAAAGGCATATTTATAATCGCTGAGCACTAATTTTGAAATATCTTTTGCATTGGGGAAAGCTTTTTTCACACCAGCCATGTTCGGTGTTTTATCATCAGTCACCAGAATATCATCGCTTTTCACTTCACAAGTTTTTTCATCCCAGAATCGATCGGATTTTGAAAAAACAGCTTTTATTCCCAATGATTCGATTAACTGTTTTGCTAATGCCAATTCTTCATTTGTCGCATAAGATGAAGCGACAAAAGCCATTTCTTTGCCGTGTTCTTTGAATAGCGCAGCGACTTCCTTTACATATTTTTTGTAATCGACTGCTTTATGATTGATTTTAACACCTGCTGCCCGATTTTTAATCGGATTCATATAATAAATCCGTGCAAAATCGCACATCCAGGATTTGTTGACCTTTTCGTTTTCTCGAGGTCGAACCCGATAAATTTGATT
>CBFDBN010000098.1:0-10033 GCA_965603055.1 uncultured bacterium
GTCTAAAGTACGCTAAAGAATTTTCAGTCATTATTAAATTTGGCCACTTTAGATCACTTTTACACTGGTAATAAAATCTGAAATTGAAAAAACCAGCACCAGATATTTACGTCAAAGCTGTTGAACAATTAAAATTACCAGCACAAACATGTCTTGCTTTTGAGGATTCCCGTGCGGGTGTAGAAAGTGCAAAGGCTGCGGAAGTAATATGTTTTGCTGTCAGAAATCGCTATGCCGAAGAAAAATATTTACAAAAAGCAGATCGGACCATCAATTCGATTCAGGAAGCGTTGGACAATCAATTTTGGGGATATTTAAAATGATAAAAGAATTTGATGTGATCGTTGTGGGCGAGCTAAATGTTGATCTCATCCTCAATCAAATCGAATCTTTTCCCGAGATGGGAAAGGAAAAAATCGCCTGCCAGATGACGCTCACATTGGGAAGCTCATCTGCTATTTTCGCCAGTAATTTGAGCAGTTTGGGCGCGAAGGTCGCCTTCTTGGGCAAGATTGGCAAGGATTCCTTCGGCGATCTGGTTCTGTCCAGTTTACAGGCAAAGAAAGTCGATACCTCGATGGTCATTCAAGATAGTCAATTAGCCACCGGGGCAACAATCGTTTTAAATTTCGGCAATGACCGAGCTATGGTCACGCATCCAGGGGCGATGGAGCATCTTTCGATAAATGACATTTCAAAAGAGCAGTTGAAAAAGGCAAGACATCTTCATTTTTCTTCTTATTTTCTCCAACCCAAAATGAAACCCGATATCGGTAAGCTTTTCAAACAAGCCAAAGAATTAGGTTTGACCACATCATTTGATGCCCAATGGGATCCAGCGGAAAAGTGGGATATTGACCTGACGAATGTCCTCCCCTATGTCGATGTGTTTTTGCCCAATCAAACAGAAGCACTGCACCTAACCAACAGAACCAATCTCTCGGAGGCGCTTGATAAATTGTCGAAAATGGGGCATATCATTGTTATCAAATTGGGCGAAGAAGGCTCCATTTCTAAAGCGGGCAATGATATTTTTAAAGCCGAAGCATTTCTGAACAAGAATGTTGTCGATGCCATTGGCGCTGGGGATAGTTTTAATGCGGGATTCATCGCTAAATTCATCCAGGGGAAAAGTGTGAGAGAATGTCAAATTTTTGGGAATCTAATAGGTGCGATTAATACAACCCGGCCAGGTGGGACGACGGCGTTTACAAAGAAGCAAGATATTATGAAAATTGCAAATCAAAGATTTGGTTTTATTGAACAATAGCTTGTAAAATTTACAGATTTAATAATCTACAAAGCAAGGAAGGAATTCAACTTTTTGGAGGGCTGAGTTTAGGATATGCTTTTTCGTAAATACCGATATTTGTTATGAAAAAGCCACCTTTTCAAGTTCCCAGGGGCTTTCAGCCAAACAATTGGCTGAAAGCCTGTCAATTCCTTGCCATGCTGTTTTAAATCATATATACAAAACGATTCGTTTTATAAATTGGGTGCGATAACTGTTATTTTCAGGTCCATTATCCAAATTAATAACCAGAGTCTTAACCTTGAATCTCTGCTCAAGCTGTGGCCATAAATCCTGCAAAACATCAATCATAAAATCAGTTGTAACCTTGCTTTTGGTGAAGAAAAAAAAATGATTCAACATGTTGAACAACAAATTGATAAAGGCGTGATGATCAGTGCAGGGAGAAGGCAGGATTCGGCTGAGATTGGGAGGAAATATACGAAGAGGAGGATGCCCTGGTGAGCTAATATTAGTTGAAATAACATAGTAGATTTTTGAAATTCTGGTATTACAGTCTTTATTTTTTCAGAACCGGGATGGACTGTTGTTAACTCGATAGCTCACAGACAATGAAAAGCAACGTCCGTTGCAATAAATTTTGAGGTTTAAAGTTTGAATGATTTGCAGTATAAAAAGCAAAATATAATCGTATTTTACCGCAATAAAAGCATCTTCCTGGTAAATGTGATATTTCCGTTAGAAAGTCGAGCGAAATAGACTCCGCTTGATACAAGGTTCCCCTGAAAATTATTGCCGGTCCATACAAATAGATAATCTCCTGCTACTTGATAACCTTTAAATATCGTTTTAACTTTTTGACCTTGAAGGTTAAAGATACCCAGTTCAATATTCGATCCTCGATTCAAGTCATAGCTGATATTTGTGCCCCGGTTGAATGGATTCGGATAGTTTTGGTTTAATCCAAAACTCATTGGAATATTTTGCTGGTCGCTTCTTGACGAGGATACGATAAGAATCCAATCGGAGGTGTCTGGCGGCTCTACCGTAAATTTTGATGAATCTTTGTAGGGTAATAACGTATCACCATTTGTCGGATTTATAAATTTGCAACTGATACTATCGAATAGTGAGCTGGCATTTATAGCTATCCAGTCTGTATTTTGTGGTATATAAACCATAATATGGGTGCTTGAAGATGCGATAGGAATATAATTTTCCTGGGGTTTATAGCCGACTAACAATTTCTGATTCGGCTTAAAGTTAAACCAATCATAATGTGTCATGATCTGTTTCAGTATTCCGACATGATTTGAACCAGGAAAATTCCATGCCTGTTCGGCTGTAAAACGGGATTCATGCGTTCCCGGGAGTTGTTCTGTATGCCATTGCCAGATACCATTGGCACCATAAGTCATTCCAACAAGAGCACCGGATAATACTGACTCATAGCTTGCCTGCCTCACATGTTCTGAACGGATTCGAAACGTCATAACATGGGTCGTATCCTGTGGCATCCATAAATTATGATAGATATCTTCATAGCAAGCTTCGCCGTTCAAAACTGGCTTTGCCGGTTTCAATTTATAGCCTTTGCTTCCAGCCATCCAGGTAAAATCTGTCGTAGCGTGATGTGAGGATTGATACATATTGAAGTCAAGCCAATCGGTATTATTATCGAAAAAATCAAAAGAAGCAGCAAAGCCGCTTGTGTGTAGTGTTAGAAGGTGTCGATTACCGGTTGCGCTTTTTATTTCATAAGCAAAGTCAGTCCAGAAATTTTTCCGCGCTTTCGTATCATAAACGTTGTCCCCTCCAATGATCCAGATCACATTTGAGCCAGCATACCGTGATGAAAGATACCTCGCTAAAAGCAATGATTCCCCTATCGATAATCTATTGTGGTATTCTGTGGGATAAAGTTCCATCATCGTTGCCCATAATGGTACAAGCACGGCGACCATACCACTATCATTCAATGTCTGGACAATAAAATCGAGATAATCAAAGTACCGTGGATTTAAGAGGGAAAAATCATTGTCAATAAAAAAGGATTCACCGGCTCGATTTACGATACCATTTGCCTTGAAATTAAAATTCTGATGCGTAAAAACGACGATCTGAATGGCTGAAAATCCCTTCCTTTTTCGATCTTCTAAATATTTTAGGAAACTGGTTGAGTCCGACTTCCAGGTGATTTCCCACGCCGTGTCTGCCAGGTAGAAAAAAGGCTCGTCATCTGCATGAGTTAAATAATGGCCATCGTGAGATACCTTTAACCATCCATGCCGATAAAAGGGATTAAATCCTGAATATGGCTTTACATTTACAGTACCTTCAATTTGATGAATTCCAACATTATTGGTGTCACTACAAGAAATCTGGTAATGCCATCTTCCAGCGATAGGCAAAGCAAATCGGAATTTAAAACTCTCATCACCATCCCAAAAACCAGTAACTGAAAATGTATCTCCTGCTGGTCCATTAAGTCTGCACTCCAGGCTCACATCTTTGATGGGATGATAATAATGGACAGATGATTTTAAGCTGATTTCAACCTTGTGATTCACAAAAGCTTCCAAATTTTCGCCACATAAACCACTGCACAGCAAAACTGAAAATGAAAAAGCGAATGCGAGAATTTTGAGCATAATAATTTTCATTGTAAAGTTTCTCTGAAATATCTTGATTTTAAATATTAACTCCATTTAAATTTGTTTAATTGTTGCATCCTCATTTTTTTAAGAAACGGATCAAAACAGGCGTTATCAGGTTCATCAGGGCGCTCACGCTTTTTTAGAAACAATGCTTTTTGAAAATATACAAAAAAATTATAGTCATTTCCAGCTAAAGTAATACGGAGCCTGGTGTGCCAATGTTCGAAATATTGCCTTTGTTCCAGGATTTCGTTAAACACTCGATCAATGGTACTCTTGGTAATTGTTACTATATTACCATCGTTGAAGATAAATTTTAAATCCTGGATCACCCATTGAATATAGAAGGGAATCAACCATTCGATTTTTTATTGATAATAAAATCATTGTCAATTAAAAAGTCAAGTCTTTTTTTTAATTATCAGAAAATTTTTAATCACAAATCTAAACTCTTTGTATTTACTGCGGAAGATTTCCGCATTCTTTCCTTATTCCGCATTTATCGTATCGAATATCTTCAAAAAATTATTTTAACTAAATCTTTAAAATTCAAATGGTAAACATCCCCTCTATAAAAGATTATTTATCTGGCATTCCTTTTGCTTGTTTCATGGGTGAAACAAAATTGATCATTCTTTTTTTAACATAACTCATGGAGGCATAAAATGAAACTCAAATTCACGAAAGTCGTAACTATAAGTACAATTCTATTGTTACTTTTTTCGGTAAACTTATTTGCCCAACGTAAAGTAAAATCAACGGGTATTGGTTTACGGGGAACATATTGGAAAACAAGCAATGATCCAACTCGTATTATTGTATCGGATCATGGAAGTTGCTCCTCGGTTAATACTGGAAGCGGTGGTGTCTGGCTCTACTTGTTGTCGCGAATGAATTATAATACGCTATTTGAGCTGAGCCTGGGAGCAGTTGGCAAAGTGGAAGAAGAAACCTGTTATTATACACAAACAGATGTGGATGTATTTGCAGTTACACCGATCCTTTTGGGAATGCGATTTGAATTATTTGCGTCAGACAATCAAAGCGCGCTGCAGCCTTATCTCTCATTGGGTGGAGGTCCTTATTGGTTTTCAACTATCTCAGTAAAAGAAAGATTGTATGAAGATGAAGTGAAAGTGGAAACAGAGCTAAAGCGGGGAGGATATTTAGGTGGTGGCGTCAATTTTCTATTATCAGATTGGTTTGCTATTAATTTTGACATGAAATATCATTTCATCAATTTTAATAAAAATCATGAGAATAGTGGTATTGAATATGGATTGGGCGTTACCTTTATGTGGGGACGGTTCAGGTGATTGGATTATTAGTTAATAAGGATTTAATTGTCCCTGATGCTTCAGCAAAATGTTTTGCCAAAGCATCAGGGATTGATCACTGCCATCCCCATTAATGCGTCACAAAAAATATAAGTCAAATTGAATCAAAAAAAGAGGGCAAAATGAAAGTCGGTCAAATTTTTATTATTTTTATCACAATATTAATGATTTCTTTTTTATCTATCGATTGTTTTGCACAGGGGATGTCTCGTTCATCTGGTATTGGCTTGCGAATTGGATCGTGGAATGTGACCAACCATCCGACTCGCATTAGTACAACAGGTTATGGGAGTGATGCTGTTGTTGATGTTGGTGGTGCTGGTGCCTGGTTATACTTTTTCTCACGTGTTTATCACAACCTGTTTTTTGAGTTCAATATGGGCGCTGTTGGTGGTGTTCATGAGGAGCATACAAATTATGTCATCAAAAACACAGAAGTTTCAGCAATTGTGCCAGTTTTGTTTGGTCTGCGCTATGACCTGCTTTCAACGAGGTTTGCGACTGCTTTCCAGCCATACCTCAGCATAGGAGGCGGACCGTATTGGACAACCAGGGTGAAAAGTGATGGAGCAAATTTTTCATCACAGCAAACCGTAGAATCAAATTTAAAATATGGTGCTTACACTGGTGGAGGCGTAAATATTATAATCGCCAGTTGGTTTGCTTTAAATTTTGATTTAAGATACCATTTTGTCGATTTTGAATTTGAAAAAGATTATAGCGGTCTGGAGTTTAGCGGTGGATTTAGCTTCATGTGGGGGCGTAGGCGGGAAATTTTTCAGATAAAAGAGATAAGACCATGGGTAAAGGACATTTATCCAGCTTATTACCAATTCTATAGTACCTATCCCTTGGCCTATGTATCCATCAAAAATGTTGCTGGATATCCTATTGAGATTAATGTAAAAAGCTATATCAGACATTTTTCGGAGCGTCCAAAAAATAGTGGTTTTATACGGATCGATCGAGGTAAAACAGAGCATATCCCGGTAACGGCTATTTTTGGAAAACGTCTATTAGAAGCGAAGCGACGAGAACCAGCCGTGATCGATATTGAAATTGAAGCACGGGCTGGAAGGATAATCACTAGGGCAGTTAGCGCACAGGTTACGATTCACAGTCGCAATGCCTGGGATGGTGAAATGGATAAGCTGGCACTTTTCGTCACTCCTGATAATGAAGAAATCTTAAATTTGAGTCGTGGAATTGTTAGTGAGAAAGGAATTAAAGACAATAATAGATTGGGGAATTTTCATAAAGCGCAGATCATCTTTGATGAATTGAAAAATAGCGGGATCCATTATCGCCGTGATCCCAACATTGTATTCTACAAAGATGATCGAGTACAGTTTGCTACAGAGACACTAAATCTTAGCAATGGCGATTGCGATGACCTGGTTGTGCTTTATGCTTCATTTTTAGAAAGCCTGGGTATCAACACCGCCTTTGTTGAAGTCAGAGACCCTCAAAAAGAGATTGCACATTTGTATTTAATCTTTGATTCGGACTTACAACCCAGCCAGGGGCAGTTAATCAGCAGTAATGAAAAACGTTTAATTATTCGCGAAAACCAAAATGGTCAGAGTAAAATCTGGATTCCCGTCGAAACGACCCTGATCGAGCGAGGTTTTGAAGATGCATGGAAGGCAGCAGCCACTGCATATTTGCAAGAAGGAATTATTCGCAATGGTTTTGAAGAGGGATGGGTAAGGATTATTGATGTAGAGTAAGAAGAGTTGTTTAGCAATTCATATTATGAAAAGCGAAGAAATGAAGGTGTAGTTGGAGCATGGATTAATGGAATGTTGGAATGATGGAATTTTAACGAACAAGATTCATTATTCCAGTTTTCCAAAATTCCACTATTCCAAAACAAATCATGGAGGAATTACAATGAACAAAAAAATTTCAATCATAACGATTTTAATTATCTTGTTTATCGGGATTGAGCTCGCCATAGCAGGGGCAAAAGTGACCACACTCTCTGGCGAAGTTAATATTCGAAGAGGTGTAGAAGAAGACTGGCAGCCCGCGTCAGACGGCATATTGCTTGAAGATATTGATACAATTTTAACCGGAGCTGATGGAGTTGTGGTATTGCAGACTAATGATGGAATTAAATTTGAATTAGGGAATAACTCCATTCTGGATATTAGTGATTTAAGAAAGATTTCAGAAAAAGAACTTTTCCTTTACCTGATGTCCAAAAAGGTACAAAAAATTGAGCCTCGTAATGGAAAAACACGCCTGCGAATTGGAAAAGTCAGTGTCGTCCATGGCGAATCAAAAGTGGAATCAGAAAATGTTCCGGGCAATAATTCAAAATCTGATTTTCTAATTCAAGAAAAAAATGGTGCCCGGGCGCTACACGAACAAAGTCTTTATCCAAATTCGATTATTAAATATCATAAAATACTTGAGAGATATGATGCTGGTAAAGATTGTGGAGAAATTCACTTTTATCTTGGCAAATCATTCGAAGCTTTAAACCAAATCGGTCAAGCTATCGATGCTTACCAGGAAGCCATTGATCAACTGCAGCAGCCGGGTTGTGACAATCCCAATGCTAAAAAATGGTCTGCTGAAGCAAAGCAAGCAATCGAAAAATTAAAACAAAAAAAGTGAAATAATTAACTCGAATGGAAACTATCAATTTATCAAATCCCTGATATAATTCATTCTTGATTCTTCCTATAGTGTGGAAGGATCAATAAAAATTGATTCATTAGAACTTAAGACAAAAAATCTAAAGAGGTCCACCATGAAAACAATTCGCATTATTAAAACCGCACAACTGACAGCTATTGTCAGTCTATTATTGGTTCTCGCTCTCGCATCATGTTATGTTGTCGATCCAGTCGATCATGTGAGCGATACCAATTTTTCTGCCAAAGCTCCTTTCTCATTCGATATTCCAGTGAAAGAACAGCAATATATCGAAATCGAAGGCATCAATGGACAGATTACGATCAGCGGCGAAGCTGGTTTATCGTCGGTAAAAATCTGGGGTGAAAGGATAGTCCAGTCCGATAGCTATGAAGACGCTGAGGAGCATCTGGAAAATCTTGTTGTTCTGGTGAGCGATGGTCGTGATAAAATTACAGTCAAGACCGATCAACCGAGTGTCACTCGCGGTCGAAATTATCAGGTTATTTATAAAATCATCATTCCAGATAATTGGGATGTTGCAGTTGAAAACGTAAATGGTCAAATTGAAATCGATTCTCTGAATGCGGATATCGCTATTGGATTGGTAAATGGCGATGTCGTTTTATCAAATATCCGGGGAAACATTACTACCGGCGTAATCAATGGAACGATTTATGGTAAAATAACTCTGCCCATGAATGGCATTTGTGCGATGAGCTCTGTTAATGGACAAATTCAATTAAGTATTCCCAAAACCACTTCCGCGGCGCTAACTGCCAAAGTGACCAATGGAACGGTGAGTGTTACCAATCTTACTTTAAACAATATGGTCAGTTCACGGAATTCGGTTTGCGGTACAATCGGCAGTGGTCAGGGAACGATTTCGGTTGAATCGGTAAATGGAACGATTAGTGTGAGTGGATTTTAAATTGTTTTAGAACGCTGATGACGCGGATTACACTGATCTTCGCAGATTAATTCTTTCTTTTATTCCATAATTCCATTATTCCAATTAAAAAATCCGTTTAAATCTGTTCGATCAGGTAAATCCGCGTTCTATTAAATTTTTGCCCAGAGTGTTAAAATCTTACCATTTAATTATTTTATATTTTTCTAGAATCCTCTCTCCCATTCCTCTCTCAATTCTACCATTTCAGAATTTTCAATTGAATTACGAATCTCTTGTAAAAATCTCTCTTTATCCCGAGACAAATTCCCTTTCAAAACCAGGTAGTTCGATGCGTGATTGCTTCGAAAAATTGTGCTGTTTAATTCTGAATGTTGAATAAATATTTCCAGTTCTTTCATTAGATCAACCGTATTCATCGTAATGAAAGTCCCGGTAAATCGTTTTTTATACCTTTCTAGTCCATAAGGCAACATTAGCGTCAAAATCGAAGCAAACTCTGGCTGGATTTCATTGAGAATTTTAGCTGAATTGATAGCATGTTGCTTCCAATATTTTAAACCCGCCAGTCCGTTGATTATCATTACCGATAGCTTCATTCTCGCTTCTTTCGCTTTGAGCAATCCTTTTACGGTGGAATCATAAGTCTCACCTTTATTCACAAGCTTCAATATTTCATCATCACCCGATTCGATACCGATGTAAAGTAATTTCAATCCGGCATTTCTTAATTGAATGAGTTCATCCATTGATTTTGAAGATATATCCTTTGGCAGCGCATAAGTTGATACCCGATGCACTTTAGGAAAATTTTCATTGATTGCTGCTAAAATAGTGAGCAGCTTTTTGGTGGAGAGCACCATGGCGTTTCCATCGGCTAAAAATAATTTTCGGGCATCTGAATAGATAAGTGCTGCGTCTTTGATTTCTCGAATAATTTCTGCTTCTTTTTTGACTTTAAACTGCTTACTGGTGTACATCTCACAGAAAGCACATTTATTCCAGGAACAGCCAATTGTAATTTGAAAAATTAATGAATTTGCCTCGGCTGGAGGACGAAACAGCGGTTCATCATATTCTATTGGGAGAAAGTTCATATTTAAAACCATTACTACCTTTTAAATAATTGCTCAATCATCTTTTGGAGCTCTTCAATTGTCCGTGGCGCACATCCTTCAGCTCGGTTATTAATAAGCAGGTAAGCAATTTTCCTTGATTTGACCGCAATCTC
>CBFDBN010000099.1:0-9939 GCA_965603055.1 uncultured bacterium
ATGTCCCATATTAGTGCCCTTCAAATTAGTAGCTGATATTGTCATCAATACCAAGGATTCTGCTGCCCAAACACCACATGTGTTACTTCAGTTATATAATTATGTTACTGATTTGATTTATCGTTTGCCGGCTCAATTAAAGCCAACGGCGACCACACTTCCTTTTGAAGATAATAAAATTTATCTCCGGAAAACTGTATTTTCAAATACCGATCGGTTATTAAAACACTTAAAAATTCCTTCCGATGCAAAAATTGTATTTTTAAATCCAGACACCTCCTCTCAATTTACCCTGGTGCCTTTCGACTTTCAGCTTGAATTAATTAAGAAGCTGCTACTGCTGGATCGACAGGACTTTATTTTAATCGGACCAGGTTTTACTTTTAAGGGGATTGAGCATGATTTATACAACCAAATTCCTCCAGAAATTAATAAAAATCAACTGGTCGTGCTTCCTGATGATATTTCAATTAGTACTTATGCTGGTATCATTGATCAAAGTGATTTATTTATTACTGGCGACACGGCTCAAATGCACATCGCTGCTGCCTATAAGATCTGCCCTGGTTCAAAAATTTCTTTTAGAAATAAAACCGCGCTGATCAGTATATTCGGGGCAACCGACTCAAAAATTTATGGTTACGATTCCTTTTCAAATGCACACCTGGCGAGCAGTCAGGACGCACCATCAAAAGTGTTTGAAGGAAAGCCGGCTTGTAAAAATATAACCTGCATCCATAAAACTCATAAAAATTGTATGGAAGTGAAATGTTTTGAGGGGATAGAAGTAGAAGAAATTATCGGATTTATTAACAGTCAACTATACTAAAAAAAAAATATCTTTTAATCTTGGGTTGTCATCTAAGACAAAACTCAATTTTCTTCAGGATCACAAAGGATTACTATGCAATCTTTTTTGAAAAAATATCTGCTAAAAAAGAGCAGTCAAAAGACGATCACGATTGTATCTGGTTTGCCTCGTTCTGGTACTTCTTTAATGATGCAAATGCTGGAAGCCGGCGGGATGGATATATTAACGGATGGTATTCGTAAAACTGATAAAAATAATCCCCGGGGATATTATGAATTCGAAAGAGTGAAATATCTGGATAAGGACAATTCCTGGTTGAACCTGTGTAAAGGAAAAGTCGTAAAAATAGTATCAATCTTATTGTATGATCTACCCAACGATGAAAATTACAAAATAATTTTTATGAAAAGAAATTTACAGGAAATCCTGGCATCCCAGCGAAAAATGTTAAACAATTTACAACCGGGTGAAGATAACCAGGCAGATGAAAAATTGGCTGATGAATATCAGAAGCATTTGCAAAAACTCATGGACTGGCTTAATCAGCAAAACTGTATGAAAGTATTGTATATCTCATATAATGAAATTATACAAAATCCAGAAAAAAATGCCAGCAAAATAAAGCGCTTTTTAGCAAGAGATTTGAATGTTAAAGAAATGACCAGGGTTGTTGACAATTCTCTGTACCGACAAAGAAAGTGAAATTAAATGTTAGCAGATGGTGGAAAAAATAGCCCGTTAGTCAGCGTGATTATTCCCACTTTCAATCGAGCATCATGGCTCAGCGGTACTATCGATTCTGTTTTTAATCAAACTTTTAAAAATTTTGAACTGCTGGTTGTTGATGATGGCTCTACCGATAACACTCGAGAAATTGTTGCCAGTTTTGGGGAGCAGGTGAAATATTTTTTTCAATCGAACAGGGGACCTTCTGCTGCCAGAAATTCGGGTATCAGACAAGCCAAGGCGAATTTGCTCACTTTTCTTGATTCCGATGATCGCTGGCTAAAGGACAAGCTGCAGGTTCAAATCGATTTGATGATGACGAATCCCAACGTCAAAATTTGTTATACCGATGAAATCTGGATCCGTCATGGTAAAAGAGTCAATCCGAAGAAAATTCATCAGAAATATTCCGGATGGCTTTACCAGCATAGCCTGCCGTTGTGTATCATCAGTCCGTCCTCAGTGATGATCCATCAAGAGGTTTTTGAAAAAGTTGGACTGTTTGATGAAAATTTACTGGTCTGTGAAGATTACGATCTTTGGTTACGGATCAGTCAACATTACCCGATTACTTTGATAAATAAAGCTTTAATTATTAAAAATGGCGGACATGCGGACCAACTTTCTCATCGCCTCCGGGGAATGGACCGTTTCAGAGTGCGAGCAATGGAAAAAGTATTGCAGGACAATTCACTCAGCGCTTCGGATCGAAAAGCGACCATTGAAATGTTACAGAAAAAATGTACAATTCTGGCGAATGGGTGTTTTAAGCGCGGCAAGACAGGTGAGGGGAATTATTACTTGTCGATTAAAGCAAAATATGCCTTTTAATTGCAATAATGGAAATTTTGAAAAATGAACAACATCGAGCACAAAAAAGTATTCATCAAGCAAATTGATTTTGGTGATCGAAGTTACATCTTTACTTATGAATCTCCTATTTCTCAACTGATCAATTCTATCAAAGAAATTGGAATTATTCATCTGCCAATTTTAGAGCAGAAATCAAAAGATTTATTCCGAATTGTATCCGGCTTAAAACGCATTCTGGCGCTGAGGCATTTGAAAATTGACCAGTTTGATGCCCTGGTCTATGATTCGCAAGGTTCAAAACCAGATATTTCGGTATTTCTGCTTAATCTATACCAAAATATTGGAACCCGAACTCTAAATACGATTGAAAAAGCAACCGCTCTACATAAATTGATCCACTTCTTTCATTTAACAGAAGATGATGTGATGGCAGTATATTTTCCGTTGCTCGATTTAGGGACGAGTAAATTAGTGCTGGAACGCTATTTAAAATTAGTGCAATTAGAAGACAATATTAAAATCGCCGTCGCTGAAGAATTCATTTCTATTGAAACGGCGATTGCTTTATTAGAAAAATCGCCAATCGAAAGACAGGTGATTTTTAATTTGTTTCAGCAGTTAAAATTAGGCAAAAATCGACAAAAAGAATTTTTGGGGTTACTAACAGAGATTTCCGCAATCGATAATCGGTCAATTGACCTGGTTTTGTTATGCAAAAAAATTCAAGATGTCCTCTTAAATACTAAAATTACACCCCCAAGGAAAACAGAATATATCAAAGAGATACTAAAAAAAATGAGATATCCATTACTCGCCAATACCGAGGAGAATTTTCAACAGATAAAAAAAGATTTAAAATTACCACCAAATATTATTTTACGACCGCCGCCGTTTTTTGAGGGTGAAAAATATACGGTTGAATTTAGCTTTAAAAATCAAACAGAGTTTAAAAAATTAACAGAAATTTTAAAATCAATCGCTGATCAGAACAAGATGGTTAAATTAGAATCTTTGGTTTAAAATTATGGCATATCAGCCCTACCATCCATCGAAAGTTTACGTTGAAAAAAGGATTATCAATCATCCTGTCACAGGACAAATATTGACAAAACTTTCGCACCTTTCTCCAATCATTTTTAATGATCTTTCTGAATTAGGGATGGACAATTTCTCTTTCGAGCCGCAAAGCAATCCAAACGAAAAACCGCTGGTTCTGGCATTTCAGAAGAGCGACTTTTTAAAACGATGCCCCGGTACGCGAAATTATATCTGTTGTGGTTATCAAATTCTGAACCTGGTGAATAACTGTGAAATCAATTGCAGCTATTGCATTTTGCAGGGCTATTTGAACAGTCCCTACATCACTGTTTATGTGAATATTGAGGATTTATTTGAAGAATTAGCAGTGAAATTAAATAAACAGACCAATAAGGTTTTTAGAATCGGCACTGGCGAGTTGGCTGATAGTCTCAGTACCGATCATCTGACCGGGTATAGCTCTCAGCTTGTTCCTTTCTTTGCAGATAAAAAGAATGCCATAATCGAGTTAAAAACCAAATCTACGTTGATTGAAAATTTTATCAATTTAGAACATAACAGGCGAACTGTTGTGGCATGGTCGTTAAACACACCGAAGTTAATCTCCAGCGAAGAATCAGCGGCACCAACATTGGAGGAACGATTGACTGCTGCGGAGAGATGTCAGCAAGCCGGGTTTAAATTGGCGTTCCATTTTGATCCCATGATTTATTATGATAATTGGTACCAGGATTATCATTTTGTGGTTAATAAAATATTTAAAAAAATCAAACCGGAAAATATCACCTGGATTAGCCTGGGCGCTTTAAGGTACCCGCCGCATCTCGATCAAATTATCCGCCAAAATCATCCTGATAGCAAAATCGTTTATGGTGAGCTTTTCCCGGGAAAGGACGCCAAGTTGCGTTATTTTAAACCCATCCGCATTAAAATGTTCAGCAAAATGTATCAATGGATCAAACAGTTAGCTCCTGGTGTATTTGTCTATCTTTGTATGGAAAGTTCAGAAGTATGGCAGAAATCTTTTGGGTGGACGCCAAAGACCAGTGGAGGATTAAAACGAATGATGGATAAATTAGTTGCAAGTGACTAAAGTTAATAAAGTTAAAAGTAACTAAAGTTCATCGCCAACTGCCCATTTAAAACTAATAAAAAAAGGGAAATCGGAACTCAAAGATGCGAAGTCCTGGGTGTGGTGTCCCGATTCCCCATTTTAAAACTAATTTTAAACTCAAAATGTAGTGTTTTCGGAGTTTAATCCTTGCGAAGGTTCAGCGCCTTTGCAAGGATCAATTTATCTTATGCAAAACAAAACCAAAATGCTCTAATGACTATTTCTTCCCTCTTTCCTTTTTAGATTTTTCTTTGGTGTCTTTTATTTCCAATGCTTTCCTGAGCCGATTCAAAATATCATCCATTTTCTTCCGTTCATCCCGGATTTTTTGTAGTTCTTCCTCTGCATTCTCGATCTGCTTTCGCTCATCTGTAATTTGCTCGTAAACATCTTTTTTATTTTCATCAGAAGTAATGGATTCAAAGTCTCCTTTTTGGTCAAACCTGCCCTTTAATTTTGAAACAAGATTAACTCTGACACTAACGTTAACTCGCCAGGTCGGGTAGGTTGGTAATAACTGGGTCGTTTTATCGGGCAACAGGTAGCTCTGGCTTGTTTGATGTTTTGACAATCTGAAATCGAAACCACAGGCGACTGATAGCCAGTAAAAGGCACTATAAGTTATCCCGGGAGTGATGTAAAGATAATTATGTCGACTATAAGCGATCGGAGGGGGTTTGGAAATGTTGTAATTACCATATAGCTCAACCGAAAAATCAAATTTTGTCATGGGATAAATTACAGCCAGTCCACCGTAGATTTCACGAGAACTCTTTTGATTGACATACTCTTTGTTTAATTCAGTAAATTTCTTACCATTGTCATTGTGATCGATAATACCAAGATTTAAGTGGGCATTCAATCCATCCTCGGGATGAACCAGGTTCCGGGAGTAAGAAAGTAATCCCATTGCGCCGAATTCGATTCTACCGGCTGAATATGGCTCTAATTGAACGTTGTGATATTCTGCGAGTGGCAGTCGGGTCGTTATGGCAGCCCCCAATTTTAAGGGACCTGGTTTTGCTGGAAATGAGCCAACCTTGACCCGCAAAAACAGGTCATCAGGAAAATTATAGCCGTTGCCTGATTTATGATTATCCTGGTACAATATTTGAGATAAACCGACCTGGTAGTTTTTCCCCAGTCCATAATTCAAGTTTAAACCTCCCTGTACATCCCAAAATGTAACAGCAACTGCAGGGCTATTGCCTTGGACGAATGTCTTATTGTTAAAATAAAACCGGGAATTTCCCTGGAAGGTTAGATCACCTTTAACCAGGTTCCAGGCAGTCGATAAATAGATCGGACCCCGATGCCCCTGCTCTGTTCCAGCATAGACACTCATAATATTCGCAGCAAAAATAACAATAACCAGGGCAATTCGACTCAATTTTTTCATCTTATATTTCCATCTATTTATATTTAATATTTACATAATCATTGAACCTATTACAAGTTTTATGCCATTATTTTTAGGATGTTAGAATAATTGTGATTGATCAGGATTTTTATTCTTATGCTTATTAATATCATTTGTAAATTTCATATTTTTTATATAGCTTGACATTAAAAATTCTTTTAATAAATTTATCAAAGCATTATAACTATTTTTAATTTTAAAAAATTAAAGTAGATAATTGTTTTAAATTGAGACAATTGTTATAAATTCTTGTTTCAATTTGAACCTAATAACTGGTAATTTTTAAAGTTAATTACAATACATCATTAACCATTTATTAATTTGCAAATAATACCAGTATAATTATATTTTTCAGTATTTAAAACACATCGGAACAAGAACCGATTGAAAAAGGTTAAAATTTTATTCTAATTCAAAAATGAAATTGTGAAAGGGTAATAAGAATGGACTATCTTGTTGATCAATTAGCAACTGAAAATACGACAAAAATTATTTTCCTGGTCATGGATGGGGTTGGCGGATTGCCGATGGAAGGTAAAGGAGGAACAGAGTTGCAAGCCGCACACACTCCAAATCTTGACCAGCTCGCTGCTGATTCAATTTGCGGACAATTAGATCCAATTTTGCCGGGTGTGACACCGGGAAGCGGTCCGGCTCATTTCGCTTTATTTGGTTATAATCCTATTGAAGCTAACATCGGTAGAGGCGTATTGGAGGCAGCCGGTATTAATTTGCCGCTGACCGATCGTGATGTGGCGATCCGAATCAATTTTGCAACATCAGATAAGGATGGGAATGTCATCGATCGCCGTGCTGGAAGGCTTGATACGGATACTAATAAAAGAGCCTGTCAAAAAATTCGAGATCATGTTTCCTTAGCACCGGATGCTGAATTTATTATTGAAACCGTAAAAGAGCACCGGGCAGCTTTATTGATCCGGGGTGACAATCTTGGAGGAAACCTGATCGATACCGATCCACAGAAAACCGGTGTTCCACCGCTGGAACCAAAAGCCTTGAATCCGGAAAGCGAAATAACTGCCCGGTTGGCAAAAAGATTTTTGGATCAAACACACCAGGTTCTGGCAGATGAAGATAAGGCGAATACCATTCTGTTGCGCGGTTTTGCAAAACATCGACCCTATAAATCGATGATGGAACGATTTAAATTGAAAAGCCTGGCAATCGCCAACTACCCCATGTATCGCGGCGTGGCTTTTCTATTGAACATGGACTTACACCCGGTGCTATCGGACATCAAATCCCAGTTTGAAGCTGTTAAGCAAACGTATAGCAAATATGATTTCTTTTTTGTCCATTTCAAAGCGACCGATGCCCGGGGTGAGGATGGAAATTTTGATGAAAAAGTGAAAGCCATCGAACAAGTAGATTCCATCATACCAATGTTAACCAGTTTGGATCCAGATGTTTTTGTGGTCACCGCCGATCATTCCACGCCGGCTGTAATGAAATCACATAGCTGGCACACGGTGCCGGTTCTGCTCAAATCAGCGATCTGTCGTCCTGATACGGTTATGCGGTTCGATGAAATTTCCTGTATTCAAGGCGGACTTGGAAGGCAGCCCAGTATGAACCTGATGCCGATTGTGCTGGCAAATGCGCAGCGATTGATGAAGTTTGGGGCTTAGTTGGGTAATTAGGCGCTTATCGCGCCATATCGACCAGTTTGTTGTCGATAATCACCAATGCCTGCTACCTTTTGTTGTTAAGTGTATTTAATTGTAAATTTGATAATTATTTGGAATTTAGAGTTTGTCCTTTGGGATTTTATAGAATATGTCTATCATTAAAACTGAAAAAACGTGAGCGATGGAAAAAATAAAAATTCTGTATATTGAGGATGATGAAAATCAGCGTCAATTTATGGCTGATAAATTACCGCAGCGGGGGTATCAAATCAGCACTTCTCCCTGTGGAACGGCGGGAATTCAAAAGGTGAATAGTTTTAAGCCCGATGTGATCCTGTGTGATTTGAATATGCCCGATCTGACCGGAATACAGGTTCTCAATCATGTCAAAAAAACGGACGCTAATATTCCTGTGATCATCTTAACGGCGCATGGAACGATCTCGTCAGCCGTGAATGCGATCAGGCATGGCGCTTACGATTTCATCATCAAACCGTTCCAGATCGATGAAATCGAGACCACGGTTCAGAAGGCGATGGAGACGAAGCTGCTGCAACAGGAGCTGCGCCAGTCCGAAGCCAATTTGCAAATGCTGATGGAAAATGTGCCTGATGTGATCTATTCTTTAAATCCGAAAGGGGAATTCATCAGTCTCAGTCCTGTTGTGAAAGCGATTCTTGAATATGAGCCAGCCGAATTAATCGGGACTTCGGTTTTTAAAATCATTCATAAAGATGATCGAGAACGGATAAGAGAGGGATTTATCAAGGCAGCGCAAAGCAGGAAGGAGCAGGTGCGAACCGTCGAGTTTCGGATGACTACTAAATCTGGCGAAGTCAAGTATTTTGAGGTGAAAGGGCGCTATTTGGTCAAAGATGGGAAGGTCTATAAAAGTGACGGCATCGCCCGAGATGTGACCAAACGAAAACGGCTTAAGGATGAGCTCAAGAAATATTCATCCGGACTGGAACAAAAGACCCGGGAGCTTGAGAAGCAGACTTACCTGCTGGCAAATGCTAATGTCGATCTGCTTGCCATTCAGGAGCAGTTGGAACAAAAAAATGAGCAGATGGAAGCACTGCTCAAAGAGTTGCAAAAAAGCCGTGATGAAATGCAGATCATTATGGATTCCAATCCTGATGTCATTCTCATGGTGAATAATGAAGGAACAGTGGTGACGATCAACAATCGAGTCGGGGACTTTTTTGGCGTTCAGCGTGATGAGATCGAAAATAAGTCTTTTGAAAATTTTTTAGAGAAGATCAGGGATTGCTTTGAGGATTTTGATCAATTTCTCAAAGCCTCGGATGATCTCCTTATCACCAAAGACAAAATTTTTAGACAGGAGTATGATCCTGTCCAGGTATTTGAAAAAGGTGTCAAACAAATTAAACCGACCCAACGGATTGTTCTACCAGTCTGTATCCCCATTCAGGATCAAAATAAAAGGGAAATCGGCAAAATTTTTGTTTATAACGACATCACCGCCATTAAGCGAGCCGATGAGCAGTTGCGCACGATTGTCAATGCGTCACCGATTCCCCTGATTGTCAGTCGAATTGCTGATGGTAAAATTTTATTTGTCAATGAGCATCTTGCCAACCTGCTCGGCTATAATCCCAACGATTTGATGAGCCAGGTAACACCGAATTTCTATTATAATCCTGACGATCGGAAAATTGTTCTGGATAAATTGGAAAAAGATGGTTTCGTTCGAAGCCATGAAGTGTTGATCAAAAAGCCTGATGGCAGTCCGATTTGGACTATTTTATCAGTCGAGTTGACCAAAATTGGTGATGACTTGGTGGCGATTTCGGGACTTTATGACATCAATGAACGAAAGCAGGCAGAAGAAGCACTGCGACGAGAACGAAATTTTGTATCAGCGGTACTGGATACTGCCAGCGCATTGATGCTGGTGCTCGATCCCCAGGGAAGATTTGTCAGATTTAATCGTGCCTGTGAAGAAGTGACCGGGTATACTTTTGAAGAGGTCAAAGGAAAACATTTCTGGGAGATTTTTCTTATTCCCGATGAGATGGAGCGAATTAAAGGTGTATTTGATGATTTATGTGCTGGCTATTTTCCCAACGAGGCGGAAAATTATTGGAAAACAAAGGATGGGCGCCTGCGACTGATCGCCTGGTCAAATACCGCGCTGGTGGATGATGGTGGAAAGGTCGAGTTTGTAATTAGTACCGGGATCGATATCACCGAACATCGGGAGATAGAAGATGCGTTGTTCAAAAGCGAGCAGAATTATCGGGAACTGGTGGAAAACTCCAATAGCATCATGCTGCGCTGGGATCGAAACGGGGAGGTGACGTTTTTCAATGAATTTGCCCAGCGATTTTTCGGATTTAGCGAG
>CBFDBN010000100.1:0-9903 GCA_965603055.1 uncultured bacterium
CCAGTTACCTAATCACCAATTACCCATTTACCGAATTACCCAATTACCTAACCACCCAATTTCGGATACAAATCTTCCCACCATTGCGGTTGATCTTTCAGCCATTTATCAAACCAAGCTAAGATGGATTTGGTCCATTTGATGCGTTTATTGTAAGTCAAAATATGGTGGTTTTGTCCTTCGACTTCGATTAATTCCACTTCCCTGCCAAGTAATTTGAGCGCCGCGTACAGTTGTCGACTTTCACCGGGCGGGACATTGGTATCGACCGAGCCGTGCAAAAGCAGCAATGGCGTTTTTATTTTATCCGCATGAAACAGCGGGCTCTGGTCGATATAAATATCCTTTCGATTCCAGGGGAAGCTGTTGGCTGTGGCGACGGCGCTGTACAGATAGCCCCAATATCCTTCGCCCCAATAGCTGGAGATAGAGCTGATTCCGGCGTGTGCTATGGCTGCTGCGAACATATCGGTACGGGTTTGCAGCAGCATAGTCATGAAACCGCCGAAAGAAGCGCCAATACATCCCACTCGCTGTTCATCGATAAACTGATGGGTTGCCAGAAACTTTTTAGCGCCATCAATAATTTCATCAGCAACGATAATGCCCCAGTCATTCACGTGCAATGCTGAAAATTCCTGCCCAAATCCGGTGGCGCCACTGGGTTGCAGCACATAAACCACGTAGCCCTGGGCAGCATATAAATTTTTCGGATAGCGACCGCCAAAATCACGGGTCACCGGGCTTGTGCCTCCATAATAGTAGACAATACAGGGATATTTTTTAGCAGGATCGAAATCGGGTGGGTAATAGATGCGACCTTCAATTTCAATATTTCGAGCATTGTTGAAAGTCCATCGCTCAACCTTGCCGAATTCGACATGTTTGAAATCTTCGGCTTCCGGATCGGTTAATAGTCGATGTGTCTTCTTTTTCAAATCAATAACATAAGCTTTGTTATGAACTGCTGCACTGGAGCCAGTATAAACGGCAAGCGGTTTATTTTCTGCCATATCAATTCTATTCAACACTTCAGTTCCGGTGTCGATTAACTCGAACCGCTTTTTGTTTAAATCATAGCGGTAAAGATGTCGATATGATCGATCGGTCGTGTTGAAATAGATGCAATTTTCGGTTTTGCTCCAGGTCGCCTGCCCGATTGCGGGATCGAAATTACGAGTAATGGGATCGATTTTTTGGGTAGCTAAATCATAGATGTAAGCTTGCGTATCGTAATCGTTGGGAATTTTCCCTTCCGATACGTTGATTCCATTCTCACCGAACAATGAGGGTCCACCAGTAACCAAAAGCTTTTTCCCATCAGGCGACCATTGCGCACTCCCCGACCAGCGGCTTGTCCAGAGCGAGTCTAATTCCATCGTGGACAGATCAAGCATGAAAAATTCGGTTTTAGAATAGGGTCTTTCAGCAAAATCAACAATCGAGCGAGTGAACAATAGCTTTTTACTATCAGGACTGATACTCTGGAGGTTAGTCGAAAGCATCCCACCGGTCAATTGTTTTCGAGTGCCACTGACGGTATTCACCAGGTGAAGAAAACTTCGATTTCGCCAACCCGGCCATCGATCGGGCATCCCTTCCAGCTTTTTGAGACCAGTTTTATCAGAATCTGGCTTTTCCGTAATGCTGTAAACAATAAACGAGCCATCTGGCGCCCAGGTGTGACCACCCATGTCTTTTATATTTTCCAACAAGGGGGTCGATGTGCCTTTTTCCAGGTCAACGATCCAGAGCGTGGTTCCATCTTTTGATGAACTGGTATAAGAGAATTTTTTGCCAATCGGAGCCCACTGAACATAGCTTATTCGCATTCCCCCGCGGTAGGTATTTAACAAACTTCCATCTTTTGTGCGGCGAAGCTCGATCCATGATTTTGAATTAGCAGTGGGCGGCAATGTCTGCCTGATTGAAAGGGCGACCAGCCCGCCGTCAGGAGAAATTGAAATCCTGCCAATTTTAGGTCCATCGAGCAGATGTTTGATCGTCATCTGATGCCCGGGTGAGATGGTTAAATCCAGATCATTTTCATTCCAGGGCTTGCTCAAATGAAGTTCAGCTTTCAAATCCCATTCTGATTTATTCTCGGGATCTTTTAATGATTTAATCAACAATAAGTGCTTGCCGGTTTCCAATTTCAACTCATGAGTTGCCTTACCTGGTTCAGCACTTGTTGTATCATCTTTCGGTTTTTCAGAAGAAGTTTTCTCGGTAAGCTTTTCCCCATCAAGATAAACCTGAAACAGGTGATGGCTCGCTACTTCTAATTTTGCTTTCGCCCAGCGTTTTGCATCGATGTAGGAAGCGAAATAAATGAATTGTGGCACTGTTCTTTCTGAGGCAGAATTGAATAAAAATCCTTCGGAATCCGCTTCAACTTTTGTCCAGTTGAAAGTTTTTAATTGATCCCATTGGAACAATTCTCCTTCTTTGGGCAACAGGTTTTTGATTTCAAACTGGTCAAATTTCAACAGACTTTTCAGATCAAATTTTTTGCCCTTGATATTTTTGGTGTTGTGAAAGACTGGCAGCGAGGATTCGATGTGTCCAATTTTTAGCCAGGTTGTGATTGGGATTTGAATTTTATCCGCCTCGGTTTCAGAAGATTTAGCTGAAAAAGGCATAATAATTATGAGTAATAAAAATAAGATACAAGTTTTAAATTTTTTAAGAGACTTGTTCATAACGACTCCATTTTTGATTAAATTTTTGTGACTCGATACTTTTTAACAAAATCCACTGGTCGATAACTCATCTTCGCCTGGCGCAGCCCGGGATTTCCCAGATCCTGTTCCCGATTGATATATTTATACTTCTCGGGCAGAATAGAAGCGAAACATTTGTTGATAAATTGATAAATTCCCTTGAATTTTCCAAGCGCTTTCTCAAAATGAATGACAAAGCTTTCTCCCCTGGCTAATTCCTCTCCCAGTGTAAATGCGGCTGGCTCGCTTTCCACATAATAGATTCCGCCACATAATTGCAGGGCTTCGGATTTTTCCAATGCCTCTTTATTGGCTTTGTAATCGCCAGGATTATCCCGCCCGTCTCGCCATTGTTCTAAAACTTGAATCGTTTCCGGGATGAATTCCTCTAACAGGGGTTTGCCCTCATAATTGTAATTATTGATAAATGCGTTAACCAAATTCTTTTTCTTATGAAATTTCCTGCCCGCCAATTTTGCCAGTTCCTCCCGGGAGTACAGGTAATCAAAGTTATCACGATCTTCGATTACTGTATATCCCATTCCTTCAAGCAGTTTTGCTTGATTTTCAGTTGCAGCTTTCATGGAAGGATACTCTTGAAAGAGCATTTTTAGTAGAGATTTCCCTGGCAAACCAAAGGGCAGCATGAAGAATGGATTATTACTATCTTTACCCAAAATAACGAACAAATTGTCTTCAAGCTTTGCTACTTGATAATTATAAATATCGCTAAACAGGTAGATATTGGCAAAAGCAAACTCTGAAATTCCTTCCTCTAACGTTTGAAATAACGGATGCAATATTGGACGTAAGTCCATGGAGATTTCGGTTGCTTCTGGATAAATAGGAATCATATATTATCCTTATTTATTACTGACGTTGTTGTTAAAGTACCCTTGCGAAGGTTCTGGTTCATTCAAGTACGTTTGTTACGTTGTTGAATATTGATGATAAGCCAGGTAATATCGAATTTATCTTAACCTTCGCAAGGGTAAAATTCTCAGAAATTAAATCATATTTTTCATTCTTAAAATTACCAAAAGAAAAATGCTGAAATCAGCTAAAACGTGAATAATGATAGGGACAGCCAATCCTCTGGTACGATAGACAAGATATCCCATCATCAAACCAAAGACGAAAGTGAGTCCAATGCCAATAATTCCAGAAGGGAAGCCGCTTTGATAATGTAAAAAACTGAACCAGATCGATTGGAGTACGATTGCCCCGGCAAAACCGATTTCCGGGGAGAAATGCGCTAAAAAGATGCTGCGAAATAATCCTTCCTCATGAAATGCATTGATAATGGCGAAACCAACACCCAATGGAATCAATAAAGGGAGCGGTACATCTGGAATATAATGGGCATAAGGATTTCCTTGTTGAAAGATGAACCAGGCTGCCAATGAAACAATGGATAATGCTGTAAATAAAATGATTAATCCAGAGGTTCCTTTTGTATTCCCATAGGTCAGGTATAACCTTTTCCTATCAATTTTTTTCAGGACTATTAGAAAAATATACAATAGAATAATGGTAATAAGCACATTGGCAGGAAAAAGTTCATCCAGCCCCACTCGATTAAATAAATAAGTAAGTGTTAAATATAAAAGGATAATTTCTATCGTTTTGTGTAAAAAGAAAATCTTTTTCCAATAACGAGAGACAAAATATATTAATAAGATTGATAGAAAGGTAATTAACTTGACTTTGTTATATGGAATGATCCAGAGAAAAAAAGGAATAATTAAAAGAATAAAAAAGTAAAGAATTTTCCTCCCAGAATAAAGCATTTTTTGATTAAGCCTATAATTAATTTTTACTATCCAATGCTTGAACGAAAATCCCTCATTTATCAATTCGACTGAATAGAGAAATCTTTAATTCTCATATCATTTCAGTATTATCCAGATTTTTCACTACGCTTCTGAGGTACGCTGGAGAACACCCTTTCAAAGGTTCCGAACCTTTGAAAGGATTTCTTTTCATTATAATGACCATAGAAGTCGAAGATTCGAAATGAAATAATCTGTAAGCTTTCCTTTAAGTAAATACTCTTTTAAAGCTATCGATTAAAAATCAAACTCGTGAAACATAGGTCCCACTGCGTGTGTCGATTCGAATCATTTCACCTTCTTCAATGAAAGGTGGAACTTCAACTTTTGCGTCGGTTTCTAAGGTCACCTGTTTGGTGAGGTTGCCCGCAGTATCACCTCTTACGGCAGGATCGGCTTGAATGACTTTTAGATCCACAGTTGTGGGTAGCTCTAAGGTGATTGGTATATTCCCGTGAAATAATAATTTAGCCATCATCCCTTCTTTCAAGAATCTTTTTTGATCGCCGACCAATTCCCCAGCTATTGGAACCTGGTCATAAGTTTCCATATTCATGAAGTAGAAATTTTCACCATCTGCATAGAGATATTGCATCTCTTTTCCATCCAGTCTTACTGATTCTATTTTATCAGTCATTCGAAAAGTATTATCGATGACTCTGCCGGTTTTAACATTTTTTAATTTTGTTTTGATCATGGCACGTCCACGACTTTGGGTCACGTGCTGAAATTCAGTGATTAAATAAATATCATTATTATACATAATTGTCATGCCACGACGAAAGTTTGAGACGGAAGCCATATTTTTCTCCTTGGTGTAGATTTATTTTAAATTTTAGGAACAAATTAATATGATTATCTTAAAATTGAATAAAAATACAAAAATAAAGTTATAAAATCAAGTTTTCTTTTTAGTTTCTGGTAATTGCTCGGTTATTGGTTGTCGTGCGTAACCTTTCAAAAGTTTTGAACCTTTGAATGGATATTTTCCTTCTCACGGCTGGGAGATTTCAGTTTTTGTGGGCATTTGTGGAAAAAAAAGTGACCGTCATCTGGCAGGCTAAGCCTTACCCATATCTTTTCTAACGCAGAGGCCGCAGAGATACGCAGAGTTTTGTTATTAAAAAAAAATTGCTTACAAACTTATGAAACCAGGTATTTTTTTAATCATATATTTTTTCTGTTACTTTTGGAGAACATTATTTTAACTCTTTGATTGAAAAGTTTAAAATTTCTCAAGCGAATTCATAGCTTTTCATTTCTCAGCCTCATCTGCGTTCTCTGCGTTTAATTTGGTTTGCTTATATCCCTTAACTTATGGGCGATGATTAGCCTGGCAGGTGACGGTCACTTTTCAATTTTTTGAGCTTTTGCAATAATTTTCCTTGACTATTTCATTCTATTTAATTATATTTGATCCTATTATGGCAGCACAAAAAGTAAAACAGAAAACCAGGAAAAAAACAAAAGAAACAATTCAATTTGGACGGGAAAATTATATCATATTTCTCATCGGAATCCTGGTCATCGTTCTCGGCTATATATTTCTAGCCCAGGGACCGGCCGATAGTTTCTGGTCTTTAACCCTGGCGCCAATCTTGTTGGTTATTAGTTATTGTATCATTATTCCGATTGCAATTATTTATCGCAAGAAGATAAATTCTAAGCAGGAAGCTGAGCAGTTAAAATGAGGGCGATTAGCTCAGGTGGTTTAGAGCGTTCCGCAATACTGCGGAAAGGTCACTGATTCAAGTTCAGCGTTGTGAAATAGGGAAAAATACAAATACTTGGGCGGTTAGCTCAGTTGGTTTAGAGTACCTGCCTTACAAGCAGGGTGTCACTGGTTCGAGTCCAGTACCGCCCACTAGTTGGATTTTGGAATTTAATTAAACTTAATCAAAAAGAATAAAGGTGAAATCAATAAAAAGTGGGGTCGTGGTGCAGCTTGGTTAGCACATCGGCCTGTCAAGCCGAAGGTCGCGGGTTCGAGTCCCGTCGGCCCCGCTAAATACAAAAAGGGCTATCAAATTTAATGATAGCCCTTTGTTTTATTATCACAATAGTTTTAAGATATAGGGTACATGTACCTATATCAATTGTGAATTATCAATTGAGAATTTTTAGTTGACAATCATGCCAAAGGCAGATGCGCATGGCGCATTGTCAATTAAAAAACAGATTGGGCAATAAGGTTTCATGGATGAGGATGAATATTTAACGATCCTGGGGGAAAGAACTGCCGAAATCAAGGTTAAAGGCTCCAAATTTATCGGGACGATTCGACCTGTTGCCACCGAACACGATGCTTTGGAATTCATCAATCTCATTTCAAAAAAATACTACGACGCAACCCACAGTTGTTATGCCTATCTTATCGGACATCATCCTTCAATCATAGCACGCTATAGCGATGCGGGAGAACCTGCTGGTACTGCTGGCTCACCTATTTTGAATGTTATCAAAGGAAAGGGCTTAACAAATGTAGCTGTTGTTATCACCAGGTATTTCGGTGGAACAAAATTGGGTAAAGGTGGGTTGGCTCGAGCTTACTCTGAATGTACTCAGAAAGTAATCGATCAATGTATCATAGCTAAAAAATATATTTATGAAAGAGTCCAAGTTGAATTTGATTATGCATTAACGGGACCAATCATGCGAGTGATTTCATCTTTTCAAGCAAAGCTTGATGAATCAAAACACGGACAGGCTACACAATTAATTTTGTTTATTCGAAAAAGCAGGGTAGAATCGTTTAAGTTAAAATTGATTGAAGTCACTTCCGGGAAGATAAATATTGATTGAAATTATTTTAGCAATATTGGCAATAATTTTAGGGGCGTTCTTTGGTGGTTCAGAAACCGTTTTTTTAACAGCCAGCAAAATTAGAGTTGAAATCCTTCATCGTAGGAGAGTTAAAGGCATAAAAAGGGTTTATAACTTCATTAAAAACCCCGAAACTTTTATTGTTACGGTATTGGTTGGGAACAACTTATCTCATGTCATATTTTCTTCCTTAATTGTCCTCATCCTCAGGGAATCTCTCGATGAATTTTTGATTGTCGTTTTTTCTTCTTCATTGATCCTCATTTTTTCTGAGATCATTCCAAAAGCCATTGGGTGGGAATTTGCCGATAATTTGGTAATTCGAACGGCACATTTTTTAAATTTGTTTAAAATTATTTTTTACCCGATCAATGTTTTATTATCTTATATCTCGAATTTTTTATTGAAACGACTTCATGTCCCGGCTGAACAAAAGATGCCGGACATTCTCACTCGAAGAGATCTCCAGAATTATATTCATGAAAGCGAAAAACATGGTGTAATTGATTCAGAGGAAAAGGAAATTATTACGCGTATTTTTGATTTAACAGACACACGCGTGAAAGAGACGATGATACCAAGGACCGATATTATTGCTGTGAGCAACGACGTGTCAATTGTTGAATTGATAGAAAAATTCAATGAATCGGGCATATCGAGAATTCCAATTTATGATGGCGATCTCGATAATATCGTTTCGGTGGTCTATGCAAAAGACTTGTTTTTCAATCCTAAAGAATTGATCGATATTGCGCAGAAAATTTTATATGTTCCTGAAACAAAATCCGCTTTCGAGTTATTACAGGAGTTTCGTGAGAATAAAATGAGTATCGCTATTGTACTGGATGAATACGGCGGTACCGCAGGGTTGGTAACGCTTGAAGATTTAATTGAAGAACTTTTTGGCGAAATCTATGATGAGTTTGATATTGATCATGAACACATGTATGTCTTTGAGAATGAGAATACAATTAAAATTATTGCCCGGGCAGAAGTAGACGAGATCAATCAAAAATTCAACCTCAATATTCCCGAAGGTAGTTATACCACGCTTGGTGGATTCATTATTGAAAAGCTTGGGCGGATTCCCCGGATCAATGAAACGATAGAATTGGCGCGCTGCAAAATTATTGTCGAGAAAGCCAGTCGGAAGCGTGTGATTTTGGTGAAGCTGGTTCTAGATGAACCTGCTTTAACTGCTAGGGCGTAGGACGCTGAAGTGCAGTGACTAAAGTGAAAAGTATTTAAAGTGATCTAAAGAAGTTTTCTTTCCAGAATTTTAGCAACTGGTGAACCCCCGATTGATCGAGCCCAGATAGAAAAAAAGGTTAAATTAGGTTGTTTTCCTTTACCAGGTCGATTGAAAATTTCCCAATCCCGTAACTCTCCCCTGCCGCCGAGGGTGATATTGCCGGTGCCAATGCCACCAATTGGAAAGGCGATCTCTCTAATTGAACAAATATTCATTATTGTGAGGTAAATCACTGCCAGGTTGCTTTGAAAATAATAAAATTTTATTAGAAATTCAACATGTTTTTTATGGTAAAATTTGCATGATTTCAAAATACGAATAATTTCAATAAAATTAAAGACCTATTTCCGGTTTAATTGTAGTGCTATGTAATTTTTACATAGAGAAAAGTTTTCAATCATTTTTAATAAACAAAATCAACAAAAAAATCTAATTTATAATATCCTGAAAAAATAGTAAGTTAGTTGTCATAATACAAATAATTAATGTTAATCAATATTCTGGCACCCGGTTTGCGTTAGATGCAAGCGAAGGAAGGGAAAAATGATTTTTAGACGGAGGCAATGATTTATGAAAAAAATTTTTGTTATAATAGTATTAGTTGCGGGCATTTTCATTACATTTAATCAAAATGTCATTTCCTGGGTAAAATCAAACTTTACCTCCAACCAGGCGCCTTATTATCAACAGCGATTAGAATTTTTTGAAGAGCTATCCCGTGAATATTATGGTGTAACTGATTATGGTAAAGAGCTTGCGGTTGTCAATAGGTCCTTCGTGATCACCGAAATGAGCACAGACCGAGCCGAGTTAATTATTCCGAGCCGGGATGCCATCACTCGATTAAAAGGGCGACAATCCCTGTCATCAGTTGAAGATCATGCTGGTACGCAGATTGTAAAAACAATTCGACAATTGTCAAGTCAGGCGGCTAGTGCGGAAAAAGCATCCAATAATGTTGAACACTCAAAAAGCTCGATGTTTATTTTAATCGTGGCAATAATTCTCATTTCGACGGCAGTTGCTCTATTTAGCTATTTCAAATATCGAAATAGAACCAAGGATTTAGATTTGCCTATATATTCTGAGGATGATACCCTGAGCACAGATGAGAGCATCCTGGTGAATTTTGATCTTGCCGGTTATGAAGAGAAAAATTAACAATCAAATAGTGTCTGCCTGGAGAGTGGTATTTGATAAATCAATTATAGCAAGCAAATTAATATCAAGAATCAATTAACTGTTGTTCCCAATTCTCCTTTCTTTTTTCATC
>CBFDBN010000101.1:0-9891 GCA_965603055.1 uncultured bacterium
CAAACGTAAGCCCATGTTCAACAAGCTCTAATACCATATAAACTGGAATTCGGGTGCCTTTGATACAAGGCTTGCCACCACAAATTTCTGGATTAACGGAAATATGTTCAAACATCTGACAACTCCAAATTGTTGTTTTCTATAAATGACTTTGTGAAAAATATAATTGATCAAATTAAAGAAAAACGTAAGATGTATGACGTAAAATATCAATTCCTAAATAACAACATCTTTTCATGTCTGCCGTCTCACGTTTCACATCTCAAATTCTCACCAATCCTTCACCACCCTTACTCTACCCCTCTTCACATCTTTCCTCTCTTTCTGTAAATCTTTTTCATCTTCTTTAAGCGCTTCTAAGATACGCTCGGCTTCCTCTTTGCTCATCTCTTGTTGGTCTTTTTGTTCCGCCTGTTGCTGCTGTTCCTGTTGTTCCTGCTGATCTCGTTGTTCGTCTTTCTTTTCCTCATTCTCTCCCTGCTGCTGTTGTTGATCCTTTTGTTGCTGTTGCTGCTGTTGTTGACCATCTTGAGGTTGCTTTTGTGCCTGGTCCTTCAACTGTGATCGAACAAACTCTAAATTATATTTGGCGTCCTCATCGTTCGGGTTCAATCTCAGTGCCTGGGTATAAGCCAAAATACTTTCTGGCAATTTACCGGCCCGATAAAGTGTATTTCCCATATTATAATAGGCTTCCGATTGAGCCATCACATCATCTATCGAAAGACTTTTTTCGTATTCTTTTAACGCCTCTTCATATATTTTCTTTTTATATTGGGCATTTCCGACATTAAAATGGATCACTGGATTTTCAGGATTGTTCACCAGGGCATCGCGATATTTATTGTTGGCATCATCATATTTTTCTTCACCAAAAAGTTTATTACCCTCCAGAACCTGTTTCCTGCCTGGCTGGGCAAAAAGAGCCAAAGGCACAAGAATCAAAATAAATACAAGGCTGGTAATACTTAATATATTTTTATTAAAAACGTCCACGCCATTCCTCCTTCACTTTTCTTCGCTCTGAGATAAAAACTTCAAGGATCAAAAGAATGATACTGAAAATCAGCAAATACTGAAAACGATCCTCATATTGGGAAAACTTTAATGAAGCTAATTCTTTCTTTTCCATTTTGGAGATTTCTTCATAAATTTTTCTCAGCTCACTCTCGCCGCCAGTTGCTCGGTAGTATTTCCCCCCGGTTTGCAGGGCAATTTTTTCAAGGGTAATTTCATCCAGTTTGCTGGTTACGACCTGGCTTTTACGATCTTTTTTGAATCCGATATTTCTTCCCGCTTCACTATAAAGCGGAATTGGAACGCCTTTTACCGAGCCAATTCCAACCGTGTAAATAACCACCCCCTCTTTTTCTGCAACCTCTGCCGCCTTTAAAGGTTCTCCCTCGTGATCTTCGCCATCGGTGATTAAAATCAGAACCTTGTGCTTTCGCTCTCTTTGTTCAAATGTTTCAACTGCTTTCAAAATTGCAGTGCCGATCGCTGTTCCAGGCGTTGGAAGTAAATCAGAATCCATAATATCGAGAAACATCTTTGCTGCGCCATAATCTAATGTCAAAGGACACTGTACAAAAGGCACACCAGCAAAAGCGATCAGCCCGACACGATCACCCTCGAGTAAATCAATAATATTGGTCACCATGTGTTTCGATTTTTCCAGTCGACTGGGTTTGATATCCTCAGCTTTCATTGAAAGAGAAACATCCATGGCAACCAGAATATCAACACCTTCCCGCCTGACCTCTTCCAGCTTGGTACCAATTTGTGGTTTGGCTAAAGTAAAAATCATAAACAGCACAGCCAGAACAACCAACGAAACCTTAACTATCTGACGTCTACGACTAATCGACCGGGTAAGTTTCTTAATTAATTCCAGGCTGCCGAATTTTTCCAGGGCATTCTTCTTCCATCGAAAAACCAAAACATAAAATAGAATCAACAATGGAATCAGCCATAAAAAATGTAAATAGAGTAAATTGTCGAACCTTAGCATATCTCTTAATCCATTTTTATCTTAAACGAAATCACTGGGGTAATTGTGTAACTGGGTGATTGGGTAATTTGGTAATTGGTGATTAGGTAAATTTGGTAATTAGAGTCTGTCTGAAAAGTATCAATTTTTCTCAAACGCTGTGATTCCGAATCCCGATCTATCGGGATGAGGAATCTGATTTTTACCAAAATATTGGACTTACAGATTGCTCCCTTCGGTCGAAATGACAAATGCTGAATCTCTCGACAAACTAATTACCCAGTTACCTAATTGCCTAATCACCCAATTACCTAAGGTATCTTCCGAAATCTTGTATTTGCTAAAACAATCTCCAACATTAGAACTCCAAATGCTATTGCCAAAAAATTCACAAACAGCTCTTTGTACCGAGTAAACTCCTTTACCTCGATTTTAGTCTTCTCCAATTCACCGATTTCACGATAAATGTTTTCCAAACTGGTCTTATCGGTGGCACGATAATATTTTCCACCAGTTATGCCGGCAATTTTTGTCAAAACATCCTCATCTATATCGACCTTCATCGGCACGTATCTTTTTCCCAGGAAGGGATCTTCGATTGGATAAAGCGCTTCTCCCCGTTTGCCAGCGCCGACGGTATAAATCCTGACCTTAAGCGACTTTGCGATCTGTGCCGCTGTTAACGGATCCAATTCACCCCGATTATTCCGTCCATCTGTCAACAGAATCACCACTTTGCTTTTCGCTTTGCTGGCTCGCAATCGATTAACACAATTGGCAATCGCCATGCCAATTGCTGTGCCATCTTCAATCATCCCGACACGAATATCTTTCAAGAAATTCAAAACAATTCCATAATCAAGTGTTAGCGGGCATTGGGTAAAACTCTTTCCCGAGAAAACTACCATACCAATTCGGTCGTTGGTTCGTTCTTTTATAAATTGAGTGGCGACTTCTTTGGTCACATCGAGCCGATTTTTATGCCGAGCCAGGTCTTCTGCCAGCATACTGCTGGAAATATCCATTGCCAGAATGATATCGATTCCCTCGGTGATAATCTGTTCCTCTTTAGTGCCAGATTGAGGACGTGCAAAAGCAACAATGAGCAGAATGATCACGAGCAAACGGAAAAGAAATAAAATGTGCCGATATCTCCGGGAAGATGTTTTTCGAATATTTTTAATAATTCCCAGGTTCGAGAATCGTAAAGTACCGCCAGCTTTAACCAGGCTCCTCAAGTACCACAAAATCATAAATGGAATAATTCCCAATAAAATCAAAAATTCTGGATTAGCAAATCGGAGCATAAATTATCCCACCTCCTTCTCAACTGGCGCTACTTCTTCAGATATTTCTGCCATCTCAACACGTTCTTTCTGTTCAGGTTCAACCTCTTCTTCTGCTGTGGTCTCAGGCTCAATTATGATTTTCGTTTTGTTAACAACTTCGAATGCCTGGTCAATGACTTTCTGGTGTTCTTCCGAAGTCGGAATATATTTGGCAAATTTTACCAGATCACACTGCATCAAAAAATCCTCGACCAGTTGGACGTCTTCTTTTTCGATCTCTGCCTCATTCATGTTATTGATCAGTTGTGTCGTGGTCATCTCAATCGCAATGATAAAAAATCGTCCTTCGATATAACGGCGAATAATCTCGGATATCCGAATATAGAACGGTTTGATCTCACCTTTTTCCAGCAATTGCCCCCCTAACAACTGTTCCAATTCCTCCAGCGCAATCTCATGCGGTGGTCGTTTCGGTTTATCACGATAGGGAATAAACGATTTTCCTTCCCGGCGGCGTTTGATGTAAATAAATACCAGAATCCCTATCAGCACAATAATCACGCCCGCAGCCACAAACCGCATAATTCGCATCAAGTCCCGTTCGATTTCCAGTGGCGGTTTAATATCACGAATATCCCCTGCCTCGCTGGGCTTCAAGCTCTCGACTGTGATTTTTATATTTTCAGTTGTCAATTCTTTCCATACTGAATCTTCACCAACGCTGTATCGAACAGTAACTGGCGGAATTTCATAGTCACCAATATCATAAGTTGAAATGCTATATTCACGGCGTTGAACGATCTCCCCATTCCGTTTTTCTGGATCAGGATCGTTATAATCTCGTATTTCAAATGCACCCAAATTGGCGCCCAGATCCGGCATTTCAACGTCTACATTTTCATCTCTTGTTACGACAATAGAATATTGAATCAAATCACCGATCGTAATTTTGTTTTTGTCGACTTTGGCTTCTAAAGATATTTTACCATCGGTAGCCATAAGCTGATTCACCGACAAAACAAATGAAAATATAATTAAAATAAACAAATCAATAATTATCAACTTCCTGTAACTCATTCTTAATTACCCCTTATTTCAACACATCATCATAAACCTGAACCCCCTGGGACCGCATTAACCGTTCCACCATCCTTTGATAAACATCCTGCTGTCGCTCTGCCATTAAATCCTGTGCCACTTGCTGTTGAACTTCCTCGAATGGCTTCTCACGGATTACATTACCTTCTTTATCCTTTTCCACATATTTATCTTTATTGGCTTTGTAATATAATTCTACATCTGCTGGCTCGATTTTAACTTCTTTTCGAATTTGATCCTGCAGATATTTTTGAACCATGATGCCCTTCTTCGCCTGAAAAGCAGCCTCGATAACTTCATTATCTTTATCCAGTCCCATATTTTGGGCGGATTTATATAATAACTCTGTCAAAATATATTGATTCACAAATTGTAATTTTTTCTCTTTTGAATTAAATTGTGGACGAATAGTCTGTGGCAACTGGCTCAACTCAAAATCAATATCACCCTGGGTGATTTCCCGTGAGCCAATTCGAGCCACTACTGCACCAGGTCGTTTCTTTTGAACCGCCGCTGGATCCAGGCTGGTGGACTCCTTCAAAGTCTGTTCCGCATCTTCGGTACGTTCCAGCCGCTCCAGGCAGGCAACGATCTTCTTATCAACTCCCTTTCTGAGTTCTTCTTTGGGATGAAGATATTTAATTCTGATATAATAAGCCAGTGCATTTTCATAGTCTCTCAATCGTTCAAAATAAATATCTCCAATCATATAGCTGATATTTGCCTGTTCAGTATCATTCAACTGGTAACTGTTCAAATAGCGCTCGTATTCCGCAGCAGACTGTTTGAACAACTGACGGTTATACAGCTCATTAGCATAATTCCGAGCCTGTTCCTTGTTCAGATTCGGTTCCATCTGCTTGGAACACCCGATAATTAAAATCATCGAGAAAACCAAGAACAGAACAATTGACTTCTTCATTATCATTTCCCTCCTTGTAAAAGTGAAACGTGAGAGGTGAAACGTAAGACAGCTTAGCGCAGCAAGCTTCAAAAAGAATATTCAACACAAAGTCACCAAGTGAACACTAAGATCACGAAGATAAAAGATAAAAAATAATAATTATCTTTCTCTTCCTTTGTGTCCGCCTAATGTGGATCTGCCTTTGGCACGACTCGTTGTGTTTTCTTTGAGTCTTTGTGTTTAAAATATCTTGCCAAAAAAAACAAAAATTTCAGTTGTAATATTATGGCGTTTTGAGATTAAACACCTCACGTTTCACGTCTGCCATTTCACGTCTCACATCTGCCATCTCACGTTTCACCTCTCACGTCTGCCGTCTCAAGTTTCTAACGAAACCTTTTCGCCCTCATTCTAAAAAATCTTATCAACGGCTCAATATAATCTTTATCCGTTTGAATATCGATATGATCCACATTTATGGATTTAAACAGTTTGTTTCTACTTACAATATCCTGAGAAGATTGTTTGGCATAGACACTCCTGACTTCTGAATAAGATGTGTCTAATAATACAACTTCACCAGTTTCAGCATCTTCTAATTCAATAAAACCAACATCAGGCATTTCGATTTCCCGGGGATCGGTCACCGTGATTGCGACCATATCGTGGCGGCGATTGGCGATTTGAAGCGCCTTTTCATATCCCACATTGATAAAATCAGAAACTAAAAATACTACACTTCTCCGTTTAGTCACGCGATTTAAATATTCCAACGCACTGGAAATATCCGTTTGTTTACCCTGTGGCTTATGAAATAATAATTCACGCAACACTCTCAGTACATGTGATTTTCCTTTTTTTGGGGGGATGAATTTTTCAATTTCATCCGTAAAAATAATTAAACCAACTTTATCATTATTTTTAATGGCTGAAAAAGCCAACAGTGCACAGATTTCAATGGCAATTTCACCTTTCATCCGTTCGTAGGTACCAAAGTTACCAGAAGAGCTTACGTCAACAAGCAGCATCACGGTCAATTCACGCTCTTCCTCAAATATTTTCACAAAAGGATGCCCCATTCGTGCCGTGACATTCCAATCAATGGTTCGAATGTCATCCCCGATCTGGTACTCCCGAACCTCTGAGAATTCCATCCCACGACCTTTAAAAACAGAATGGTACTCTCCCGAAAATACATCATTTACCATCCCTTTGGTCGTGATCTCTATTCGCTTAACTTTTTTTAAAATTTCCTTTGGAATCATACCTGGTCTTTTCTATAACATTTTTAAATTCAGGTTGCTTTTTAATTCTGGTATATTTCAATTATTGGTCAATGAACTAATCACGTAATTACTCAATTTCCCAGTTACCTAATTACCCAGTTACCCAATAACCTAATTACCTCTGATTATGGCACTTCAATCTTATTGATTATCTTCCTCACAATATCCTCAGCAGTAACCTCTTCCGCCTCGGCTTCATAAGTGACTATAATTCGATGTCTCAATACATCCATTCCAATTGAGCGGACATCTTCCGGTGTCACATAGCCTCGATGTCTCAGGAAAGCATGCGCCTTAGCTGCCATTGATAGATAGATCGAGGCACGAGGAGATGCGCCATACTGGATCAGGTCTGTCAATTCATCCAGTCCATATTCTTTCGGATTTCTCGTTGCAAAAACAATGTCGATAATATATCGTTCAATTTTTTCGTCAATATAAATATCGTGAACAACATCACGAGCTTTGATAATTTCCTTGGGAGAAACAACTGGATTCGATCGCGGGATCTTTTTTTGGGTCATGCGACGCATGATTTCCAGCTCTTCCTCTTTATTGGGATAGCCGATGGAGATTTTCAACATAAATCTATCGATCTGGGCTTCGGGAAGTGGATAGGTTCCTTCCTGTTCAATCGGATTCTGGGTTGCTAAAACCAGAAAAGGATCATCCAGTGGGAAGGTGGTCTCGCCAATCGTCACCTGTCGTTCCTGCATCGCTTCCAAAAGAGCCGACTGTACCTTGGCAGGTGATCGGTTAATTTCATCGGCTAAGATTAAGTTTGAAAAAATTGGACCCTTTTTCGTCGTAAATTTTCCATTACTCTGATCATAAATCAGGGTTCCAATCAGATCGGCGGGCAACAGGTCGGGAGTAAACTGTATTCGCTGAAATTTTGTTTGAATCGTACTGGACAACGTCTTTACTGCCATAGTCTTAGCCAACCCAGGAACACCTTCCAGGTGGACATGACCATTACATAATAAGCCGATCAACAGCCTTTCCACCATATATTTCTGCCCGACAATCACCCTGCCGACTTCATTCATGATTTTGTCGACAAATTCGCTTTCTTTTTGTATCCGTTCATTTAAAGCTTGAATATCTACGTTCATTGCACCTCCTACCAAATTCATTATTCAAAATTCAACATTCACTATTCGATATTTATTATTAGAAAAATGAGTTGTATTGAAATTTCAAAACTTGTGCTAAAAAAAACCTTACAAGGAGCAACTGAGTAAACAGAGAATCACGGAGATTTTTTTTGAAGGGATTAAATGACAGCTTTAAAACTCCGTTTAAACTCCGCTTGCACCGCTTCTCCTTGTAAAGGAATTACTTCACTGCTCCCCAGCTTTTGCTTCCCCCAGGTTCCGCTCCAAAATCGCCTCAAGTAAAGTATAAGTCCGATCCAGCTCATTGCGATTTCCTTCGCTTCCAGCAAATTTCGCCAAGTCGCTAACCGTAAGTATCTCCTGAATATTATTGAGCATCGCCTGATCCAGCTCAAAACCAGACAACTCAGCGATAATTTTTTCAGTGGTTGATTCCAGGGCTGGAATTTGATACTTTTGAGATAAATATTTTCGAGCGATTTTGGATAGCGCGGAAAAAGCGTTACTTATTTGAATTTCAGGCGATTTCAAATCTATTAATTCACGAAGCTGCGTTAAATACTCTTCCTCCAGCGGAACAACTTTTACAACTTCCGCCTCTCTTCTTTTTCTTTCCTGCACCTTCTTTCGCCAACTCCATAGAAAAACGAATATTGCCAAAAGGACAAAAGCTAATACAATCCACTTAATCATCCAGTTTTTTGAGCCAGGTTCTGGAACAGCATCAATAACCTTCACATTTAATCGGGAAGTCATTAGCGACTTGCCCTCGCCTGTCTCATTATCAATATATTTGACAACGACATTTTCTATATAACCCATACCTAAATTTTGGGGCTGTAACACGAATTCATAAATCCTGGCAGCTTTTGCCACACCTCCCTCGCTTAGACGCCGATCGGCAGCCGATGTTTTGATAATTTCAAAATTTTCAACAATGGGATTTTCAACATTGCTGATCTGAAACCGTTTTATATCCCCGGTCCATTCCACAATTACAGAGCAGGTTATCTGTCGATTTAACGGCACTTCTTTTTTATCCACTTCGGCAGAAATTCCTATTGTCGACTCATAATCTACCGCTGTTGTATCTTGAGCATTTCCATGTCGATTAGAGATAATAAAGACGAGAAAAAGAAATATATTGAAACAGATTCTTCGATAATACATACATCCCTCAAACAATTTTACTAAATAGACTGATTGAGCAAAATAAAAGTTTTAATTTTTGTTATAAAGAAAAAGCCGATCATTAATTATGAAGTTTAATAAATCTAATTAAAAAATCGGCTTATGGGAAATTTTGCGGACGATAAAAGACTTTTATTTTAAAATTTATCATGAACAAAAAATATTAGTTCTGTTTTTCTGTTGCTATTACACCAGAGTCTTGCTCTACTTCTTCAAATGATCCAGATTTTAGAAACTCGATCTCATTAATATCCTTTCCAAGGAAATTCAACTCCCACTGGACTGAAGTTGCAAGTTCGTGTTCGGGATATTGTGCAAGAAATTTCGCATAGAATTTCCTTGCTTCAACCGTATCGCTAATACTGTTGGCATAATGATACCCGATCATGAATAAGGATTGAGCGCTAAATCTGCTATCAGGATATTTTTTTACCAGACGCTTGTGTGCATCAACAGCATTTTCAAATTCTAATAAATTATTTGAATATATTTGTCCAACTATAAAAAGGAGGGAATCAGCAATATCAATGCGAGGATAATCCTTGATGAGTTGTTCGTAAACAACTATTGCTTCTTTAAAATTCTCGTCTTTTTCAAATTCAGAAGCCTCTGCGTAGAGTTGTTCTTTTGTCTTTTTAGGACCACAATTAACAATCAGTATTAATCCTAATCCTAGAATAAGTATCAAAGAAGCAATACGATTCATACCTGTTGTCTCCCAAATATTGTTATTATTAACATTATAAATTATTTTATAACCACCGAATAATCAGGTCTATTTACTCCCAACCTGGAAATTATCGTTATTGGACATACATTAACCCAAATTTCAAAATTTCAATGAATATAACCTCTATTTATTTGACTTATCACACAATTTCAACTTTTTTCATTTTAAAAAGTTCCGAATCCAATGAAAAAATAAAAACCTGGACCTCATAATCGGTCCAGGTTTTTCAGGATGAAAAAAGAAAGGAGAATTGGGAACAACAGTTAATTGATTCTTGATATTAAT
>CBFDBN010000102.1:0-9864 GCA_965603055.1 uncultured bacterium
AGCCTGATCATTGCAGCTTTGATCATCGGTTCTTCAATAATCGTCTTTCTTGATAAAGGATTGCACATTTTTGGATTTTCAGTATTCGGATTAATTGGTTATATTATTGCAGCTATCCTGGGATTGTGGTTGGTGATTGCGATTTTGCGGTCGGGGAAGTTGTGATGTGATTGTTAAAATAGCAGATAAAAAATATTTCCTCTGCGTTCTCAGCGATCTCTGCGGTGAATTATTTTTTTTGTAATACAAAAGTCGAAATTATTGCCACAAATCCCGCCACAAAAAATGTCATCACTCGTGCGGTAATCACTTTCTCATCCAATCCTGTGCTGATCCATATAATTGTGAATACCATTCCGGTCACGATAGTAATCAGTGCAGCCTTGCCGTGAAATCGTTTCCAAAATAGTGTGAGCAAAATGACAATAGAAAACGTCCCGCCAACACCGGCCCAGACATATCCCACAATGGTAAAAATGAGCTTTGATGGAGAGATATAAGCCAATAATAGCGCGATAACTGCCAAAACAGCAGTGACGATTCGAGATCGAGCAAGATCACTGATGCCGCTTTGTTGAGATTTTTTTTGAGGTTTCAGTATATTTTCTGATAGTTCTGTTGATGAGAGGATTAATAATGAATCGGCAGTTGAAATCATTGCTGCGATCGCACCAGTGATAAGCACAGCAGCAATGGCCGGTGGAAAAATTTTCAACATGACCGATGGCATCACATACTCTCTATCTGCCAGACCCGTGGGACCAAAGATAGCGATTCCAATCCAGCCAATAGCAAGGGCGCCGATATAAGCGATAAGCGTCCAGGCAATCCCAATATTTCTGCCCTTCTTCGCTTGAGTGGGATCTTTGATTGCCATAAATCTCATACTCAATTGGGGTTGCCCGCCTAAATAGCCAAAGAACCAGGAGAATCCTCCCATAATGACAATTCCGGCAGCAAATCCAGATGTAGCACCCGTAAGTGAGATATATTCCGAGCCTGCTTTCGATAAAGCTTCAGGAATTGTCGTGGCAAAGAGATTGGGATCGACATGACTGGACAGGTAAATCAGTCCCATAATGGGCCCGATAACCAATGCGGTAATCATGACGATAGCTTGAATCACATCGGTATAGACCACACTTCGAAATCCACCGTAGATCGTGTAAGGCACGATAATTAAGGCTGTGATGAACATTCCCACAATGGGATCAATTTTGAACATGGCGTGAAGGATTTTGCCGCCGCCGAGGAATTGAGCGCCAACGTAGAAAAAGAAGAAAAATACAATGGTTAAACTGCCGACGACGCGGATCCATTTGCCCATATCGCCATGTCGCTTGGCAATATAATCAGTAAAGGTATTCACTTCATAATTTTCAGCCTCATCCCTGAGCCTCCAGGCAATTAATGTCCAGGCAGTGATAATACCGACCACACAGCCCAGTGCGGTCCATATTTCTGTCAAACCAGTGGCATAAGCTGCGCCAGGTAATCCCAACAGACACCACGACGATTCGCCGGTTGCCCGCTCCGATAATGCTGCTATCCAGCCGGGTAATTTTCTTCCAGCAATGGAATAATCTGAATCTGTTTTAACTTTTCGTCCCTGGTATAGTCCCCAAAGAATCAGCAGCGTCAAATAACTGATCATCACGATCAAGATTTGGGTTTGGTGCTCCATTTCATCTCTCCGAAAAAAGCGTGCTTCATCAGAAGTATCTATCTTTCCAATACCCAGGTTTTTTACTGGTATGAGCCACAGCTAAAACAAAAATTTTACCTTCTCTGACTTTATAAATAATTAGAAATGGAAATTTCTTCACTCGAAATCTTCTATTTCCCTCTTGATCAATTTTCCCAATCGGTGGATTTGTTCTAATCAACGCTAATGTTTTTTCAACTGCATCAATATATCTTTTCCCCAGACCAGTTCTTCGAGATTCATAAAATTTGGCAGATTCTTTAAATTCATCCGTTGCCAGGGGATGGAATTTTATGTTATTCTCTTCAGGCTTGAGCGAACGGTGTTCATCACCTCTTCGACTGGTATACATTCTACCTTTCCTTGTTCAATTTCTTGCCACCTTTTTTCTGCTTCAACAATCCAGGCTTCCTCAATATCTGGATCGATAAAATCATCTAAGCTATCCCAAAGACGCTGTGCCAGAATTGAACGCTCGCTTAATGGTAAATTAAGTGCTTGATCAGTTAGTTCAATTAATAATGTACTCATCATTGACCTCTATCTTAATCCCGCTCTTTTAGCTAATGATATAAAAAATAACACATTTAAATTTAAATGTCAATCAAAAACTTTTTATTATTCAAAATTTTATTATCCTGCAAACCTTTTCCCCAAAAACCTCGTCTTAAAAAACAGAAACAAGGAGCCCGAAAGAGTGAATGAAGAGCAGGTACTGGTTGAGCGTGCACGCAGTGGTGAGATGGGTGCATTTCGTGAGTTAGTTGAGCGCTATAAGAAAAAAATATATTACCTTTCCCTCGACCTGACGGGTAATCATCATGATGCGGAAGACCTGTCCCAGGAAGTGTTTATTAAGGCGTATCGGTCGTTGAAAAAATTTCGGGGCGATGCGAAATTTAATTCCTGGCTGTATCGCATTGCAGTGAATACTTGTATCAGTCAAAAACGGAAAAAGTCCCTTTCATCAATGACGTTGCAGGAAGACTTTGATAGTGAAAGCAGTCCGCAATATCAAATGAGCGAGGGAGGCGTCAGTCACAATCCAGAGCATAGCGCAGAAGCAGGATTGATGCAGCAGCATATCGATAATGCATTGCAACAGTTGACGCCGAGGGAAAGATCAATATTTGTGTTGCGCCATTATAACGATCTCCCATTAAAGGAAATCGCTCAAATTTTGAAGATTACCGAGGGAACTGTTAAAAGTATGCTGTTCCGTGGGATTCAGAAGCTCCAAAAAGAATTATCGTTTTATCGGGAATAGGTATTAGGGAATCGGGATTGGGGATTCGGGTTTGGAATAAAATAAGAATTGGAGATATTCAATGAACAATTGTCGAAAATGTTGCTCCTTATTTGTAGAGGCGCTTTGCAATGAATTAGATATTGAGCAGAAAGAATGGTTCGACACTCATTTGCAGTCATGTTCCAATTGTGTGGCAGATTATGAAAAATTGAAAGCCATTATGGGAATCATGAAACAGCGATCTCGAACAGAACCTGAACCATTTTTCTGGGATAGCTACTGGGACAGGCTGGCTGAACGGATGGAGACCGGTGAAAAATCGGTTTCAACAATCTCAGCATGGTGGCAGCATTTTTGGCAGGGGATAAATTTACAGCCGAGTTGGGCTTATCGAGCCGCAACCGCTGTGGCGCTAATTGCGATTGGGGTACTCATCGGGAAGCTTTATTTCGGGCGACCTGTTTCCCAACAGGTCGAAACTGCTCATACCGTACAAGTACCCCCCACAGCGGTTGAACAGGTTGCTTTGCAGCAACGAACCGATCGTTACATTGAACGATCAAAGATTTTATTACTTGGTTTGATTAACTTTGATCCTGATAGTGAGGATGCTTATGCACTGAATTTACCTTATCAAAAGCAAATTTCCCAGGAACTGGTTCGAGAAGCAAACTCACTTAAAGAGGGTCTGAATGATCCAGATCAACAACAGCTTCGAGCGTTAATTGAAGATTTGAAGATTATCCTGATTCAAATTGCCAATCTTGAATCCGAGCATGACTTGACCGGCATCGAGCTGGTAAAAAGTGGTGTGGATCGGCGGGGGATTTTATTAAAAATTAACCTGGAAGAGATGCAGGGGGAACCAGATTATCAGGTTAAAAATGCAGATAAAAAGAAAATTTGAATATTGGATACTGGATGCTGGATACTCGATACTGACTAAGTTCATTCAAGTATCCAGAACCAAATATCCTGTATCAAAAAAAAATAAATAGGAGAGAAGAAAATGACCAGGAAAACAATTGGTACGATAATAATCTTATGTATCTGGATGTTAAGCTTATCTTTTTCATCTTTCTCAGCAGCTTTTATCGAGGAGCAGGATGCGGCTGATAAAGCTTATAAACAGGCGTATAATTTTATTCTTGATGAAAAGTGGAGTGATGCAATCGGGGCTTTTGAGAAATTTGTCCAAAAATATCCCAAAAGCAGGTGGGTTGATGATGCAGAATACTGGCATTGCTATGCCCGGGAGCAGAAAGGCGAATCTCTGGAGAAAATTTTCGATTGCTATCAAGATTTTATTAAATCGCACTCCAGAAGTAAATGGATTGATGAAGCGAAATCGAATTTAATTCGGATCGGTCACAAACTGGTCCGATCGGGAAAAAATGAATATAAAGCCATCGTTGAATCGATGCGAAAAAGTGAGGATGAGGAGATCAGCCTGGCTGCCCTTTATGCACTGCAACACATTGGCGATGAACGAGCATTGAAAGCGACAATTGATATGTACGACCGCATGGAAAATGAAAATATTCGTGGAAAAATTGTTTATGCGCTTGCTAAATATGATTCACCAGAAGTAATTTCCAAACTCATCGAAATCTCGCAAAAAGATCCCAGCTCAAAAATCAGAAAAAATGCGGTTTATGCATTGGGCAATCGGGGCGGAAAAGAAGGTGCAGAAGCGCTGAAAAAGATCATTCGATCAGAAATTGATAGCAAAGTCCGAGAAAGTGCGCTTTACGCCCTGGGAAATACCGACATTCAGGATATCATTCCTTTTATTCGGGACCTGGCGATCAATGATAAAGATGAATCGGTGGTAAAGGCGGCAACCTACTCCATCGGCAACATGTCGGGAAAAGAAGCCACCGAGGCGCTAAAGATGATTTTGAAAAAAGCAACTGTTACAGAAGCCCGCCGGGCAGCGCTTTATGCGTTGGGAAATCGAGGTGATGCTGGAGCATTGTATGTTTTGCGTAATGTGGCATTTAACAGTAATGATCCAAAATTAAGTAAAGCAGCCGTTTATGCCATTGCCAACACTCACACTGATGAGGCATTGAAAATACTTCAAGAGGTTGTGAAGTTGGGAAAAGATGAGGATACCAGGGAAGCTGCTATTTATGCGATTGGAAATCATGGCGATCGGTCGGCAAAAGATATTTTATTGAAAATAGCACTAGATGATAAAAACGAAAAATTGGCTAAAACGGCAACCTACTCACTTGCAAAGGTCCTCAGAAAAGGTGACTATGATGTAATGCTGCAAATTTTGGAAAAATCAAAATTTACTGATGTAAAAAAAGCTGTCTTGCACCGGATTGCTGATTATCGTTCATCAGAGGGAATTGCAATTATCAAAAAAGTATTGAAAAAGGAAAAAGATGATGAATTGCGTCGCACTGCCATTCATGTTTTAGGCAGAACCGAAAGCAATGAAGCGATAGCAATTCTTGTCGATGTTATAAAAAATGATCCGAGCATCAGGGTCCGTAAAGATGCGGTAACAGCATTGGGGCAAATCGGAACGCCGAAGGCGCAGGAAGCTTTGGTGAAGATTCTTGAAAATAAATAAAAAAACGAGAATCGGGACTTGGGTTTCGGGATTCGTGAAATCAAATAAAAACATTTATTATATGCAAATAAGGGGATAAATCATGAAACATTTCAAACAACAAATCGCTGCCATAATATTATTCATCATTATTTTATCAAACCTATCCTTCTCCCAAAAAGTACTTAAACATCCCGACCCAGCCGAAAAGCTCGATAGCCGCTGGGAATGGGCGCTGAAAGAGGCAAAAAACAATAAATTCAAAGATGGATTCTGGATCGGATATAGCATTCAGAAACTGATGGGAGTTAACTCTTTCATGGGGACCATTAAATCACATCGAGAAACAGACGAAATTACGCTTGAGGAAATTATTTTTGGCAAGAAGGCGCCAACCCGGGAAAAAAATATTTCCGATAAAGAAACGATCAAGCAAGCTGCCGAAAAGGCATTAATGCGAATAAAAGATCCGCATAGTGGCGAAGAAAAAGTAATCAAGGATGTGGCGATTCTATTCGAGTTCGGCAAAAAGCCGGATCTCGAATATCTCGAACGAGTAAAAGTCAGCAATTTGTCGCTTTATGTTGACCTTGATGACTTGCCTTTGATCTGGCTGGGGAAATCAGATGAGAATCAGAGTGTTCCTTTATTAGAAAAGCTTTACAATAATGTCAGTTCAGAAGATGTCAAAGAAAAAATGGTTACGGCAGTCGGCGTTCATGAGCCTTCCAATTTAACGGTTTCATTCTTAGAGAAAATTCTCAAAGGTAATGATCCCGATGACGTTCGGGAGAAAGCCGCTTTCTGGATGGGGCAGCAAGATACGGAAAGGGCATTAAAAATATTATTGAAAACGGCTCAAAAAGATCATTCAGAGGAAGTGCGCAAAAAGGCAGTATTTGGAATCAGCCAGATTAAAATTGAAGGCGCCACTGTCGCATTAATTAATCTGGCAGAGAAAGCTGATGATGAAGAAGTTAGAGAAAAAGCCATCTTCTGGCTGGGACAACGGGAAGGAGAAAAAGCGCTTAAATTCCTGGTCAGAGTAGCAAAATCTGATCCTTCATCCGATGTGCGTGAGAAAGCCGTATTTGCCATCAGCCAGATGAAATCGGATAAAGCGATTGAACAATTGATCGATTTAGCATATCATGCCAAACAAAAAAATGTTCGTAAAAAAGCGATATTTTGGCTGGGACAGAAAGCATCGAAAAAGGCTGTAACAGCACTGGAAAAAGTCGTGAATGATGATTCTGATGTGGTTGTTCAAAAACAAGCTGTATTTGCGCTGACGCAACTGCCAGATGACCGAGGTGTCCCAATTTTAATAAAAATTGCCAGAACTCATCCCAGTCGTGAGGTACGCAAGAAAGCCATTTTCTGGTTGGGTCAAAGCGATGATCCCCGGGCGCTGGATGCGTTGGTGGATATTGTTGGGAAGAAATGATTGGGTAATTTGGTAACTGGGTGATTGGGTAATTAGTGCTTGAACGAAAACTAGTAAAACTTGTCATTCCGAGCGGAGTCGAGGGATCTGTATGTCCAAACAAATTAATGGGTTAACCAGATTTCTCCCTTCGGTCGAAATGACACAAAGTTGTGTTTTTGTTCAAGCACTAATTATCTGACAATTTGCAACTTGTCCGACAAAAAATTAATGAGTAACAAATCTGTTTTCAGTCCGTATATAGAAAAAAAATCAAATTAATTCTAAATTTTAAAAAATATTTAGACAACCATTCTTAAATATTCAAGTCTAACTATTAGAAATGATCTTTATGAAATCCAATTTTATATTACTACTTAATCAGATTTAACTTCGTAGTGTCATTGCGAACGAAGCGTAGTCCCGCCTTGCGGGAAGGAATCTGTATATCCCACAGAGAGTTGTTTGGATAACCAGATTTCTTCCCGATAAATCGGGACTCGAAATGACACATTTTTATTGATAAATTTTTCAAATTTACTGGGGTGACGGGATGAAAAGAATTACCTTTTTTGTGATGATCTGGATTATTGTTTCAGGAAATGTATTATTTGCCGACGATCTGACAGATGAAAAGTTAGCAATTAAAGCGATTAGACTGGACGAGTCCGTGATTGTAGATGGAGTGTTATCCGAAGCGGTCTGGAAGAACGGATATGGTGTGAAAAAATTTGTGCAGCGCGATCCGATTGAAGGTTCCAATCCAACAGAAAAAACCGAGGTGCATGTGGCGTTTGATGACAATGCCATTTATGTCGGCGCGCGGATGTTCGATTCTGCCCCGGATTCCATCATTGCTCGGTTAGCCCGGCGTGATGCCCGGGTTAGTTCTGATTATTTCATGTTGTTTATCGATCCCTATTACGATCGACGCAGTGGTTTTTATTTTGGCTTGACAGCAGCAGGTATGCTGATGGACGGAATTCTGTTGAATGATGATTGGGACGATGATTCCTGGGATGGCGTTTGGGACGGTAAGGCTAATATTGACAAAGATGGCTGGACAGCAGAATTCCGAATCCCTTACTCGCAACTTCGGTTTCATAAAAAAGATAAGTACGTATGGGGCATAAATTTCAAACGACAAATTGAAAGAAAGCAAGAGAATAGTTATATTGTTTTTACGCCAAAAGATGGCAGCGGCTTTGTATCTCACTTTGTCGATCTAATTGGTATCGAAAATATTGAGCCAGCCCGCCAGGTAGAATTACTACCCTATTTCAGAACCAAAGCCGAATATACCAATCCCGATCCTGGAAATCCATTCAATGATGGCTCTCGATACTTGCCGGCAACTGGTGGTGACATCAAAATCGGAATTGGCAATAACTTAACCTTAGATGCCACCGTTAATCCAGATTTTGGCCAGGTGGAAGTCGATCCTGCCGTTGTGAATTTGAGTGACATTGAAACATTTTACAGTGAAAAAAGACCGTTTTTCATTGAAGGATCGAGTATATTTAATTTTGGAAGAGGCGGAGCAAATAGTTTTTACGGTTTAAACTGGTCGGGACCTGACTTTTTCTATTCCAGACGAATTGGACGTGCTCCCCAGGGCAGCCTCCCTGAATATGATTTTGTCAATATGCCTGAAGGAGCACGTATTCTTGGCGCTGCGAAACTTTCTGGCAAAGTGGGAAATAACTGGAATATCGGAACGCTTCATGCTTTCACCAATCTAGAAAAAGCTGAGATTGATAGCGCAGGACGCAGATCACATCATGAAGTGGAGCCAATGACTTATTACGGCATTTTTCGTGGACAAAAAGAATTTCAGGAAGGAAAACAGGGATTGGGATTTATTTCTACGCTGGCATCAAGAAAATTCGATGATGCGCAATTAAGAAATGAGCTAAATAGCCAGAGCACGAGCCTGGGTCTGGACGGATGGATGTTCTTTGATAAAGATCGAACCTGGGTGATTACTGGCTGGACTGGAATGACGCATGTTCGCGGTGGCCAGCAGCGAATGACTGATCTTCAGCAAAGCTCCCGACACTATTTTCAAAAACCAGGTGTCAGTCATGTGGAAGTGGATACTACTGCAACCTCGATGACTGGTTTTGCTGGCAGATTCTGGATTAATAAGCAAAAAGGCAATTTTATTTTTAATACCGCTCTGGGATTTATCGATCCTAAATTTGATGTCAATGATGTTGGATTTATGTGGCGCGGTGATGTCATCAATGGACATATTATCGGCGGCTACAAATGGGTGAAACCCGGCAAGTTTACCCGCCATGCTGAGCTTCATTTAGCGGCATTCAACTCATGGGATTTCGGCGGTAACCGTCTCTGGGGCGGTATTTTTCAGTACGGTTATCTCAAATTTCTTAATTATTGGGGGATAAATTGGTATTGGGCATACAATCCAGAATCTGTGAATAACCGACTGACACGAGGCGGTCCCATGACCCTCAATCCATCGGGTTGGGAAGCATCTTTTGGATTAGATTCTGATAATCGAAAAGCATGGGTTTTGAGCCTTGGCTTTAACGGAGGCTATTATGAGTCTACAAAGTACTTGAGCCTTAGTCCAAGTGTTGAATGGAAACCCTCCAGCAATATATCTGTTTCAATCGGTCCAGATTATACAAAAGACATCACAACGGCACAATGGATCGACGCGTTTGATGACCCGACAGCGACTGCGAATTACAGCAAACGTTATGTATTTGCTGAATTGAACCAGACCACACTGGCTGCCAGTATCCGGTTGAATTGGACTTTCACGCCAAAATTGAGTCTCCAATTATACGCCCAGCCATTGATTTCATCGGGTGATTATTACGATTTTAAAGAATTGGCTCGACCCCGGTCTTATGATTTTAATGTTTATAATCAAGAACAATCTACTT
>CBFDBN010000103.1:0-9826 GCA_965603055.1 uncultured bacterium
GTTGATGGTCATGGAAGTCGAAACTTTATCCAACGGAATCCCATCAAATAATGTCTCCATATCAGCAAGGGTGTCAATCGCCACACCAACTTTTCCGACTTCACCGTAACAAATCGGATCATCAGAATCATAGCCGATCTGTGTCGCTAAATCAAATGCAACGGAAAGCCCGGTCTGTCCCTGCTGCAATAAATATTTATATCGTTTGTTCGACTCCTCTGCCGTTCCGAACCCGGCATACTGTCTCATCGTCCATAACCTGCCGCGGTACATGGTTGGTTGAACGCCTCGTGTAAATGGATACTGGCCGGGAAATCCCAAATCGCTCAAATAATCGAAATCGGGAACATCATCTGGCGCGTATAATCGTTCAATCGGATCAGATGAGCCAGTCATAAATTCCGGTTTTCGTTCGGGATATTTTTGCATCGTTGGGTTTACGGTATTTTTTTCCCAATTTTGCCATTCATGTTTAATCCTATTCGTTTCGTCATTATCACACATTTTTGGCTCTTTTTCATTAAAAATCAAATGATTAAGAATGTAATTCAAATAATACAAAAACTGAAAAATTTTACCGCAGAGGTCGCAGAGAACGCTGAGAAATGTTCAATTTTAAAAGGCATACATCAAAAGTTTTTATTCTTTCAATAAAAGAATCAGCTACCCGTCTTTAAATGGGATTAAGCCGTTAGGCTTTTATGTTTGTTCCATATAAAAATAGTAATCAAAAAGTACTCTGCGTTCCTCAGCGTTCTCAGCGGTTAAGAAATTTTCTAAATTTTCTTCAATAAACTTAATATCTTCAACTTCCATACCATCCAGATCGCTTCGCGAATGATTTTTTTTGACATTTTTGAGCTGCCAGCCTCACGATCCATGAAAACAATCGGAATTTCACAAATTCTAAATCCCTTCTTCCAGGCTTTAAAATTCACCTCGATCTGGAAAGAATATCCATCGGAATCGACTTTATCCAGATCAATTGCTTCCAGTACCTCCCGACGAAAACATTTGTATCCGCCGGTACAGTCTTTGATAGGCAGTCCGGTGATAATTTGGGAATATTTATTTGCCCCAACACTTAACACGAGCCGAGACAGTGGCCAATTGATGACATTGACGCCACACTTGTATCTTGAGCCAATGACCAGGTCACTTGTTTTTATTGTCTCCAAAAAATTGGGTATTTCATCCGGATCGTGTGAAAAATCTGCATCCATTTCAAATACATAGTCATAATCCCGTGCTAAAGCATATTTAAATCCGGCAACATAAGCCGTTCCCAGCCCGGCTTTTTTGGATCGTTTCATTAAATGGATGTTGGATTCACAGTGTGCAATATTTTCTACGATTCCTGCTGTCCCATCCGGGGAATTATCGTCAACCACCAGAATTTCCACACCTCGAATACCCTGGAACAGAATACGATCGATCAGGTGTTCAATGTTCTGAGCTTCATTATAAGTCGGAATTACGATAAGTGCTTTCATTCAGTATTTGATCCTTCAGGTTTGTTCAAATCATCTGTATTTACATTCAGTTTAAAATATGAAAAATCTTTTACTTTGCTTTTTAACTTTTTTTAAGCCTTGTTCAACAGTTGACATCTCGATGCCCAAATCTGCCCTGGCTTTATCGATTATAAAGCCGGAATTTAGTGGACGCAGAGCCGGCTGGCTCAATTCAGGTGTTGTAATTGGAGCAATCAAATTTTTATCCAGTTTAAATACATCGGCAATTTTCAACGCAAAATTGTACCGGTCGATCAGCTCACTAGCTGCAATATGGTACAAATTCCATTTATTTCGATTGATAATCTGCAGGATGGCATGGGCTAAATCATCTGCCAGCGTGGGATTGCCATGCTGATCGGTAACAATTTTTACAGGTTCACCCTTTTTCAATTTTTCGATCAACCAGGTCACGAAATTAGGTCGGATTTCAGTTCCGAATCCATAAAGCACCATGGTCCGAACAATAGCGTGTTCTACTCCGGCAGCGATGAGAAGATTTTCACTGGCTAACTTTGATTTGCCATAGTGACCCAATGGTTTCGGAACACTGGTTTCAGAATAGGGTCCATTTTTACCATCAAAAACATAATCAGAAGATATCTGAATAATTTTTGTACCGGTATGATGTGTGGCGTAAATCAGGTTTTCAATGGCTTCAACATTAATTTTCCAGCACAACTCTTTTTGCAATTCACACCCGTCCACGTCAGTCATTGCTGCGGTATTGACAATATAATGCGGCTTGAAGCTTGCGATCATGTTTTTCACTGAATTACGTTTGGTAAGATCGAGCTGCTGGTAGTTAAATTTATTTTTTTTATTGAGGGGCTCTTGCTGGAGATCGATTCCGAGTATTGTAAATTTATTGTGCCCCTGTTCTAACAATTTCTGTCCCAACAAACCATTGACGCCGGTAATAATTAATTTCTCCATCTTTGTCCCTTTTCTCACTTTCTGCAAATATCGTAACGCAAACATCCTGTTTGCGTAAAATTAATCGGAGAAAAATTTTCAGCATATCGTAACGTAAACAATCCTGTTTGCGTAAAAAGAATCGCAGACAGGATTGTCTGCGCTACATTCCGATTAAAAATTTTTTTAATTTAAAAAGCTTTTCCGTTCCCCTGATCGTACAATTTACTCCAGCAATCGAATTGGCATATCGGGTTGCAGCCAGGGTATCTTTTTGATTAAAATAATGCACCAGGAACCCGGCAGCAAAAGCATCGCCACAGCCAGTCACATCAAGAACTTCATCCACTGGAAAAGCAGGAATTTTTTTGCTTCGTTTTTTATGATCTTCTTTAAAAAACAACAGTGAGCCTTTGGATCCAACCGTGATGTGAAAAATTTTGATACCATTTTCGATGACTCGATTACCAAAATCAACCAGGTTTTTTTCTGATAAATTGTTATGGTTAATTAGCGAAATCGCCTCTGCTTCATTCATTTGCAGAATATCCACGCCACGAATCCATTGTTCCCATTCTGGTAATTTGCGCAAAATTCTCAGCCCATCAGGATTGACATCCAGGCTTAAGCTGTGAAAATCCATGAGAATCAGTCCCGGTGTTTGCTCACGAAACTGCTGAAACGTTTCAATTGACATCTCAAAGCCAGTGATAAAATTCACCAGCCAGGCATCCATTTTACCAACGCTCAGAATATGATCCAGGTTCAATGGCGGCAATCGATTGGATAAATACTCATCCCGTTTTTCATTGCCTTTGTAAACTAACTTTACAGCCGTATTTTTTTGGGCGATTTTTTTTATACCGGGGATTTTAACACTTTTGTATTCGGATAATCGTGTTGTAATGTCATCATAAATATCTTCACCCAGGTAACAGACCGGGTAAACTTCATCATTTTCCGAAACAAGATTTCCCAGGATTGAAACCGTATAAAAAATTCCGCCAAAACTGTTAATCTCAGTACCATTCGATAGAAAGATGTGATCCTTGATGAAAGTTCCAATAACGCCGATTTTCATTTATACGTTTTGTTTGCTGAACACCTTCAGTTTTGGTTAATGTTTAAATTCTTGAAAAAGGAATATTGGAATAGTAGAATGATGGAAAAGTGTAATTAGAATATCATTCCAAAATTCCATCGTTCCAACATTCCAATTTTCCCTGTCTAATGATACGGATAAAAAATATAAAACAACAACGATAGCCCACCCAAAATCCACATACCGATATGAACCTGGCGCCACTTGCCCGAAAGCACCTTAAACAATGGATAAAGAACAAATCCTGCTGTCATTCCAATTCCAATATTGAAAGTAAAACTCATCAACACGATTGTACAGAACGCCGGGATTGATTCGCTGTAATCGCTGAAATCAATTTTTTTAATTGGTTCCAGCATAAAGAGACCGACTACGATTAAAGCTGGTCCATAAGCGAATGCTTGAACAGCCGTCAGGAATGGCGAGAAAAACAGGGCTAATAAAAATAACAGGGCTGTTATCACCGAAGCAAAGCCGGTTCTTCCGCCTTCTTCAATGCCGGCGGCTGATTCGATATAGACGCCGCTGGTTGTCGTTCCCAGCAGAGAACCCAATACTGTTGTTAGAGCATCTGCCAGCATTGGCTTCTCGACTTGTGGCAGGTTTCCATTTTCGTCCAACAAATTTGCCCGGGCAGATACCCCGATTAAAGTTCCCATCGTATCGACAAAATCCATTACAAAGACCGTCAATATTACAGCGAAAAAGCCCCAGGTTAATGCGCCGGCAATGTCCAGTTGCAAAAATATCGGTTTTAAACTGGGCGGTAGGCTAATAAACCTGTCGGGCAGGGATGATACGCCAAAAATATATGAGAAAACTGTTACTACCAGAATTCCAATTAAAATCGCCCCACGAGCTCGAATTAATAATAGGAAACCGATTAGAATGAATCCAAAAATTGCTAATAACACGGTTGGTTCAGCAATATTTCCCAATTTCACCGGGGCGCCGGGTATTCCCAGTTTTACAATGCCGGTTTCATTTAATCCAATGAAAGTTAAGAAAAGACCGATTCCTACAGCAAAGCTGTATTTTAAATTTTCTGGAATAACCTCAACAAGCCAGCTTCTAACCCGAATCACAGTGAGAATCGTAAAAAGTACACCGCCAATGAAAATAGCGCCGAGGGCTGTTTGCCAGTTGTAACCCAACACTTTTACGACAGTATAAGCAATGAACGCATTTTCACCCATGTATGGCGCAATGGCAAACGGTCGATTGGCATAAACTCCCAAAAGCATGGTTCCAAAAAATGCCGTCAATATCGTCGCCACCATCGATGGCCCTTTGGGAATGCCGGCAGCCTCTAAAATCGCGGGATTAACGATAATGATATAGGACATGGTAATAAACGTCGTTATCCCGGCGATAATTTCCCTTCGATAGTTGGTGCCCAACTCTTCGAATTTAAAAAATCCTCGCATTATTACCTACCTTTCATTTACCTTTTAGACTTTTGTAAATGAAACTCTTTCAAAACGTCTGAACTATATCCTTTCTCAAGAAGTAGTGGCATAATTTCGAATTCGATGGGAACATCCAGCCCGATCTCTTTTATTTCGTTGACGTTCTGGAAAACGATCCATGGATTGTCATCAAAAACAATCTTTCCATGCTCCATGATGATTAGTCGATCTGCTTCCAGTGCTTCTTCCGGGAATTGGGTGATCAAGATAATCGTGATCTGATCCGTTGTTTTTTTTTGGGCATTGTCCGACTTGATTTCGCTTAACAATTCCAGCAACTCCTGCCTGCCTTTTGGATCGAGCATCGATGTTGGTTCGTCTAAAACCAGATACTTGGGATTCATGGCTAAAACCGATGCTAACGCTACCTTTTGCTTTTCCCCGCCAGAAAGCAGGTGTGGCGGATATTCTCGATATCGAGTAAGATCAAACCGTTCCAGAATCGCGGTGACAACCTGGCGGATCGTCTCGGTGGGCACGCCCAGGTTTTCCAACCCAAATGCAATTTCCCGTTCCACTGTTGTCGAAACGATCTGGTTATCCGGGTTTTGAAAAACCATGCCCACTTTTTTTCGGATCGGAACAATATTTTGTTCTTCGCTGGTGCAAAGACGATCGACATAAACATTTCCGGATTGGGGATTCAGCAAGGCGTTGAGACAGCGAGCCAGCGTGGTCTTGCCGCTGCTATTGTGCCCCATGATTGCTACATATTCACCTTCGCGGATTTGAAGAGTGATATTTTCAATCGCGGAAACCTGACTTTCGTCCTCGGAAGAATAAAAATAGCTGATTTCCTGGATGTCGATCATTTTGTCTCTCTATTCTCCTATTATCTGCACAACAACTTCACGATTGCGGGAACGATTATCAAAGTCGATGACAACGATTTGCTGCCACGTGCCTAACAACATCCTTCCATCTTTAAATGGCACGACAATCGAACAGCCCAACATCGCAGCCCGCACATGAGAGAAGCCATTGCCATCATGCCACGTTTCATCGTGATGATAGGCTTTATTCATGGGAGCAATTTTTTCAAACATTTCAGGCAAATCTTTGAGCAAGCCCGGCTCGTATTCAATAGTTGTGACTCCTGCCGTTGAACCAGAGATGAAAACAGTAACATTCCCGGTTTCAACTCCAGAACGCTGAATTGCTCCAGCAACTTGAGAAGTAAGATCGATGATATCAGTAAATCCTTTGGTAGAGAGAGAAATGTAATCGGTTATTATTTTCATTGTTACTCGTTTGATATTGGATATTCGCTATGCTATATTCAACATTTTTTATTCAATTCGCGTCATCTCAACAAACTGCTGGTATCGATTCTCAATTTCCTCATGAGATAAATTTTTCAGTTTTTCCAGGCTGAATTTTTCCACACAAAACGAAGCTAGCGTGCTTCCATAAATCACTGCTTTTCTTAAATTTTTGTTGGAATAATCATCGACCTTTGCCAGGTAGCCGACAAATCCACCGGCAAAGGTATCGCCTGCACCAGTTGGGTCCTGAAGCTCCTCCAATGGATAAGCCGGCGCCCAGAAGTAATTGCCATTCTGAACTAAAAGAGCTCCGTGTTCGCCTTTTTTAATGACGAGGATTTTGGGCCCCATTTGCTGGATTTTTTTCGCACCTGCAAACAGGTTTGGCGTTTCCGCCAGTTGCTTGACTTCGGAATCATTAACAATCAAAATATCAATCTGTTCCAATACTTTTTTCAAAGAATCTGGTGTTCCTTCTATCCAGAAATTCATAGTATCCATGACGACCAGTTTGGGCCGATTCATCTTCTGCAAAACTTTCAACTGAAGATCAGGCTGAATATTCGCCAGAAAGAGATACGGTGTCGATTTATAGTGATCAGGTAAAACCGGGTCAAAATCTTCAAAAACATTCAAATGCGTAAATAAAGTTTCCCGCTGATTTACATCGAAATCATACTTCCCGCCCCAGCGAAAAGTTTTGCCATGTTTGGTCACCAGGCCATCAAAATTCACACTTCTATTTTTTAAAAATTTTATCTGATCGTGGGGAAAATCTTCTCCCACCACCGCTACAACATTAACATGAGTAAAATAGCTGGCAGCCGCGCTAAAAAAAGTTGCTGAACCGCCTAATGCATCTTCAACTTTACCGAAAGGTGTTTCTACACTGTCTAATGCTACCGAACCAACGACTAATACACTCATAACTTACTCCCGTGTTGTTTATTCATTGTATGATTGAAGTTACGATATTTACTCACCGCAGAGGACGCTGAGATCGCAGAGTTTGTTTTAATAGTTTATCTCTGCGTTTTCAGCAATCTCAGCGGTGAGAATTTTATTCTTTAAAGTTATTTACCATCCTTCTTATCCCCCTTTTTAAAATCAAAACATTGAAATTGATTAAAAGTCCTACCCGAAGTTTTGTTATTTTTAAATAATTTATAAGTTTTGCTTCATCAATTGGATGTAAGTTTTCCACACACTTGCATTCAACGATTACCCTTTGATCCACTAAAAAATCGCACCGAAATCCAACATCAAGTATGATGTCTTCATAAGGAACTGACAACGTTTTTTCTTTTTCAAAGGGAATACCAGCTTTTTGAAGTTCATAGGCCAGTGCCGTCTGGTACACAGACTCTAAAAAACCTGGACCGAGATTACGATGTACTTTGATAGCACAACCAATAATCTTCTCAGTCAGTTTATTCATTTCAATGCTTAAGCCCCTCTCTTTCTTTGTAAGCAATATTGAATTTTATGTATTTAATTTGAACCGCAGAGGACGCTGAGATAGTTTTTCTCTGCGTTTCACTGCGATCTCTGCGGTGAAAATAGTTACATCCGTTCCGGGGCAGAGATCCCCAGAATTTTCAATCCATTAGCAAACACAATTTGCGTTGCTTTACACAGTACCAATCGGGCCTGGCTAAGCGGAACATCCTCGGTCACGACCCGGTGTTTTTGATAGAAATGGTGAAATATCGCTGCCAGTTCCTGCAGGTAATTGGTCAATCGATGCGGCTCCCAGAACTGGGCAGCTTTGGAGATTATATCCGGGTATTGGAGCAGTTTCCGAATCAACTGTCTCTCTTCATCTTTGTCCAGCAGATTCAAGTTCGCCGATTCATCCAACACCAGTCCCTGTTCTTCGGCAAATTTGATAATATTAAAAATTCTGGCATGGGCATATTGCACATAATAGACCGGATTTTCCTCCGATTGTTTCTTTGCCAGGTCGATATCAAAGTCCAGGTGGCTGGTACTCTTTCGATTAACAAAGAAAAACCGTGCAGCATCCACACCGACTTCGTCGATCACCTCTTGCATCTCGATAATCCTTCCCGCACGTTTGGACATCTTCACCACTTCGCCGCCGCGCAGCAGATTCACCTGCTGGACAATCTCCACCTCAAAACTATCCTTGGGATAACCCAACGCCTGTAATGCCGCCTTCATTCGCGGAATATAGCCGTGATGGTCAGGTCCCCAAATATCGTAGAGTTTTTCATACCCTCGTTGATATTTATTCCGATGATAGGCAATATCGATCATAAAATAGGTCGGTTCTTCATCACTGGTTATCAATACTCGATCTTTTTCGTCACCGAATTGTTCTGATTTAAACCAGGTTGCGCCATCTTGTTGATAGACAAAATCCCTTTTCTCCAATTCACTCAAAACATCGAGGTGTTCATTTTTTTTTCGCAATTGACTTTCTGGAAACCAGGTTTTAAAATGCACCCGAAATTCTTCCATATTTTTCTTTTGAAGATTAATCATCTTTTGCAGCGCAATTCGGGAAAATTGTTCCTGTCTTTCCTCGATTGCCATGTCAACAAATTTATTGCCAAATTCACCAGCAATTTCACTGGCTAAATCTTTTATATATTCACCATGATAACCTTCTTCTGGAAATTCTTCTTTCCTATTATATAACTCCATGTATCGGGAGCTGACCGAAGCGCCCAACAGCCTCACCTGTCTTCCAGCATCATTGATATAGTATTCTCTATCAGCATCATAACCTACAGCTTCATATAAATTTACCATTACATCGCCAATGGTCGCAGCCCTGGCGCTGACAACATTCAATGGACCCGTCGGGTTTGCACTCACAAACTCGATCTGAACTTTTTCGCCATTGCCCCAGTTATCCGATCCAAATTCCCATTCCTGCTGAACGATATGCTGCACTGCCTGTCGATAATATCCCCAGCCGAGGTGAAAATTAATAAAACCGGCTCCGGCAATCTCAATTTTCTCGATCAAATCGGTTTCGATATCAAGCTGCTGCAAGATCTCCTGGGCAATCAACCGTGGATTTTTCTTCGCATCAGCAGCCAATTGCATGGCAACATTTACAGCCCAATCACCGAATATCTCCTGCTTGGGGCGCTCCAGTTTAATCGTAATTGATGTTGAATCGTAATTCAATTTATTCAACGCATCGGCTGTTTTTTGCTGAATATATTGTTCAATATTTATCATTGATCTTCCACCTTTGTTATTTTTGCATCACCCCATAATCTCTCCAATGCGTAATGTTCCCGCACCTCTGGTTTAAAAATATGGATCACCACATCCACCAGATCCATCAAAATCCAATTAGCAGCATGGTAGCCTTCGACATGCCAGATTTTTATATCTTTTTGCTCTAATTGTTCACTAATATGTTCGCAGATGGCTTTGACCTGGATGTCTGAATCGCCTGAGCAAACAACAAAGTAATCAGTAATACTCGTGATTTCTCTCAAGTCCATAATGACGACTTGTTCTGCTTTTTTTTCTAAAGTTAGCTCTGCGATAAATTGACTCAATTGTTCTGAATTCAAA
>CBFDBN010000104.1:0-9741 GCA_965603055.1 uncultured bacterium
GTAACGATGGGAAGCAGGGCATTTCGTAAGGCGTGTTTGTAGATCACATCCCGTTCGCTCAATCCTTTAGCGCGGGCAGTGGTGATGTAATCCTGTCGAATAATTTCCAGCATACTGGAACGGGTATAGCGAGATAACCAGGCAAGCCCGGCAAACGCCTGCACAAAAACCGGCAGAATGGCGTGTTTAACCAAATCCCCGGCTTTATCCCAGAATGACAATGCCTGAAAATTATAAACTATCGAATGCATCCCGGAAATGGGCAGCCACCCCAGTTTGACTGAAAAAATAAGAATGAGCAATAATGCCAGCCAAAAACTGGGAATCGCCATGCCGATAAACACAAATACTGTGGACGCTTTATCAAAAATCGAATACTGTTTCACAGCAGAAAGTACTCCGATAGGAACCGCAATCAGATAGATCAGCAGCAGTGCCGCGATATTGAGGATGATGGTATTGGGCAATGTTTGCTTGATCTTTTGCATCACCGGCTGGCTGTCTTTAAACGAATGCCCAAAATCAAACAGGACCATTTTTTTGACCCAGGTCCAGTACTGGATATGTAATGGTTTGTCCAGACCATAAATTTTTTCCAGCCGCTCCCGGGCAATTGCCAGACCGGGGCGCATCTGGGCTTCCAGGTCGGATGGCTTGCCGGGAGCAAGGTGGATGATCAAAAAAGTAATAATAGTGATACCGAAATACAGAGGAATAAGCGTTAATATGCGACGGATGATATAATTGTGCACTTTGAAATCAATGATGAAATTTGAATTTTTTAGATTTTAATCCATCATAAATAAAATTATTATGGAATAAGTGAGACGTCAAACGTGAAACGTGAGTCGTAAAGAGTAATATGATTAGTTTCAAAATTTTGCCGTCTCACGTCTGCCGTTTCACATTTCACTTTAAACTATTCAATCAATACCATTTTCTTAATAAAAATCTGCTTCCCGGTCTGCAATCGATAAAAATAAACACCAGACGCCACCGCCTTTCCAGCATCATCCCGTCCATCCCAGTTGATTTGATAGACACCAGCTTGTTGATGGTCTTCATCGACCAGTGATCGAACCTGGTGTCCCAACAGATCGTAAATGATCAGCCTGACTGGGTGCTGGCCGGCTGGCAGCTCGTATTTAATCGTAGTCGATGAATTAAATGGGTTGGGATAATTCTGGTGCAAAGCAAATTTGTTTGGTAACAGGTTTACTTCCACAATTTCAGAATAGTTAACCTGTCCGTCAAAATCCTGTTGTTGCAAACGATAATATAACAATCCAGTCGGAACATCAGCATCAATAAAAGAATATTTTTGAGGAATGGTGGTCGTTCCTTTACCTTGAACGAAGCCCATTGTTTGCCAGTCAGCAGCTAAACCAGTTGTTCGCTGGATAAAAAAGCCGAAGTTATTGCTTTCCGTCGCGGTTGTCCATTCCAGTTTGACGTCCTTATCCAAAATTGTGACGAAAAATGAGCTTAATTCAACTGGAACAATTCCCCTTACAAAAACGGTTCCATCCTGGGTAGCTGCTTCGATTTTTCCAGAATTAAACGTCATAGTTGAAAAATGAATCTTCGTGCTGGATCCATCAGGACCAATGACCATAAAATCAAGGTAGATCAAGGCACCTGCTTTCTGCAAAGGAACTGTTCCTCCGGAGGTGATGGATAAATTGCCGGGAATATATTGAACGGATGGACTTCCCCAACCTGATGCGATTGTTGAAGTTATATCATACCCTTTGAATTCCAGGACTGAAGGATTATACGAGAGATACATTCTATAACTGTTCAATTCAAGCCCGACAAGGGATGAGATCATAACTGGAATATGGAGCGGTTCACCGGATTTCATTGTCATATCAGCAATGCTAACTGGCGGCTTTGGAGGTGCCAGGGTTAAAAAGCTGCCATCAGTGGTGAGTGCCAATGGATTCCAGGTATTAAATTTTGCTCGAACTACATGAAGTGGTGATTGTTGCCCCTGGCTGCCAACTACATTGAAATTAATATAGATGAGCGCCCCGCTATCCTGAAGTGCAGATGCCCCATCCATTACAATGAAAATAGTATCATCTGTAATTGTTACTGCTGGCGGATTCCAGTTTTCAGTCAAAGAGCCCACCACATTAATACCGGTGGCTTGTAATACCAGGGTGTCGTATTGCGCTGACAATTCGGCGGCACGAATGTTCAGACCGGTTACATCCCCGACAAAAATAGGAATTGCAATGGGAACCTGGGCTGGTCCTGATGTATCGGGGAAAGCAACTGCCAGTTGAGACGGCGCGGCAAAATTTTGTGTTGAATGACGCCGTGCCAATTTGTTCTGAGCCTGGTAGGCTAAAGTTGAGCCAACCTCTCGTGGCTGTGCACCAGGAATGAAATAGTTTTGATAAGGGATACTAATTCTCCCATTTATTTTGCTTCCTGTGAGCAATATTCCCACATCTCCATAAGATTTATCATCGCCGGTATCATTGGTGCCATCACCGGTCGTATTGGTTAGACTTTCGTGATAATATGTTTTGTAGCTTGCATTGGATGGCGGGGTGAATTCATTTAAGATTACAACGGTTCCATGATTGCCGGAATGCATTGACCAATTCATTACTGGTGAGGGGTAAAATACTTCGTTGACTGAATCTGCTACCCCATCGATGAGCAGGTCGAAATTATCAATATTATTAAAAAGTGAGCCAATTGCATTTTCATTCATATCAAACGATTGCCGAATGAGCTGTACACCGTAACTGGATTCCAATTTTTTATTGGATCCCTCAGATATAATTCGATCGGGATAGTAACGATAACCAAAGGTGCCGACTTTTATTTCAAATCCGCTTACCTCAGATTTATAGGTCATATTTCGAATAATCCGAATTCTTCCAACTTTAACCTGCCGTTTGTCAACGGTCAAATCATTCTCGTTCAACTTGTATGATACCGTAATAAAAGGAAGCGGTTTGTATTTTCCCTTTGCCCTGGCTTTCTGCCGATCCAAAATATCCACGCTAAAAACACCGGATGAATCCGCGATCATCCAGGCATCTGGAACACCCTTTTTGTTGTGACCTTCAATATACGCGGCTGTTTTTATCGTATCTGAATGGGCAGAGGTTGGTGGGATATAATCTAAATAATATGGTAAATTTGGGTCATGCGTCAAAACACTTGACACATAAAAATAAACATATTTCTTGTTCGTTGGATCAGCCGGGTCTTTCATCTCGATTTCATAACGAATGTATTGCTTTGAATCAGCATCATCGACCCAACTGCTCGGCGGCGCTAAATCACCGCCATCACCAGCGATGAACAGGAATTCATCGGCTGAATCGACAATCGCATTATAGCTGTTTTCAAAATAACCCTTATCATCATCTCGTTCATCAATTTGAAAGGGAATCTGGTGCCAGGAGTTGTCCGGATCTCGATAAACGTAAACAAAAATGTGATCGACTGGTAATGAGATAAATTGATCGATTGATCGCCCGGTAAAGAGGACGAACTCACCCTTGCGAAAGTTATCCCAATCATCTCCCCATACGGATTTTAGATTTGTTAGATAAATTATTAAAATCAATATTACCAATAAATATTTTTTCATGCTTCAGTATCCTTGGTTTTATGAACAGACTCATTGAGGATTAAAATATCATTTGTTCACACCTATTCTGTCCGTTTCAGGCAATTGGCGTCGACTTAACGGATGTTTTGGCATTCTAACGACTTACCGATTAATTATTGGCACGAACTTAAACGCAGAGATCGCTAAGAAGACGCTATGATCGCAGAGAAATTAAGTGAAATTTTATAAACTCAGCGATCTTTGCGTCTATTTTGCGTTCTTTGCGTTAAAAAAAGGCTTAAGTTGACACACATAGCCACAGGCGGATGGAATCGGTAGTATTAGTACAAAATAGCCAGTTCCTTAATAAAGTGAAAACCACAGCCCGGGGACTGTGGTTTTAATTTAAGCCGCTTAATTTATTATTTTTCCGAAAAATTATCTCAAGATCAACATTTTATTGGTCTTGATGAAGTTTCCGGCTCGGAGCCGATAAATATACGTTCCTGCCGAAACAGTTTGCCCATGATTGTTTTTACCATCCCAGGTCACTGAATAGTAACCGGCGTCCTGGTCTGTTTGAACAAGCGTTCTCACCTCATCACCTAATAAGTTATAAATTTTAAGCTCGACCGGGATCGATGTCCGATCCAGTTGCGGAATGCGATAACGAATTATTGTTTCTGGATTAAATGGATTGGGATAATTCTGGTAAAGTGAAAAAGTTTTTGGCGGTCTCACTTCGATTTTTATCTCATCCGAAAAATCAAAACTTCCATCGAAATCGACCTGTTTCAATCGATAATAATAACTGCCAATCGTTACCGTATGATCAGTAAAGGAATATTTATGAGGAGTTGTAGTCGTTCCTTTTCCTTCGACCGTTCCAACTATATCCCAGTTGTCATTCTGAAGAGTCTTTCTTTGAATTTCAAATCCAAAATTATTAGTTTCAGTTGCTGTCACCCATTCGAGTACGACTTTTCCATCAGTATCCATGGCATTAAAGAATGCCAATTCGACTGGTACATAAGCGTTAGCCTGGTACTGGATTTTTAAAGGGCTTTTAAAATTTAGTGCCAGGGAACCCCCCAGGCTGGGAGATTTATTGGGTCCCAAATAATAGGCCCTGTAAGCAAAACTGATATTGCCCGCAATATAACTACCCGGATTACTCGAAATTTTAACCCCGGTATCTCCCCAGGACAGAGAATCGCCAGTATCGGTTTTATTCAGCTCGTTCTTATCCCAGTAGTATATTTTTCGGGTATCACCGATTGTGTTCATTCGGAAGATCATCGCAAAAGACCCCTGGCTTCCAGTTGTCAGCCACCAATTAATCGCTGGTGGATCATCGATAGTGTCCACAATACCATCAGTTTCCCCGATACCATCGATAAGAATTCCATTTGAATTATACGGATTATACAATCGCATTCCAGAAGCTTGTTGGTTTAAATCAAACGACTGCCTGATAAAGTAGACGTAATCGTCGACATCTATGTTTCTGGAGACGCCACCAGATTCAATGCTAAATGGAAAAAATGACAATGGCAGATTGAAATCGATTTCATAACCCATGAGTGTAACATGCCAAAATATTTCTCGAATGATACGAACTTTTCCGGTTTTCACTTTCATGTTGATGGTAGTGGTTGCAGGGGTTTCAAGAACGGTTTCAGAGAGTTCACTATCGAACAATCCTAACAGCTTAAATTGTAATCTTACTTTCTGACGATCCAGAATGTCTTCCCCGTTGCCATCAAGTAATTTCCAATCGGTTGGAATGCCCCCGGTTTTGTGATTTTCGATATAACTTTTAGCAATGACACTATCAGCACCCGCACTATCAGGATGAGCAGCAACATATTCCACGTAAGACTCTGGAGCTAATGGTAACGGATTGGTGGTACGATAAATATAAGCATAAGCCTTGCTATTATCCAGGGTATCTGTTACAATGATTTCGAGTCGTGTGTCTTGTGAAATGGGATCATCAATCCAGAATGATCCATCGGGCGCCTGGTCTCCCATATCTTTCGCCATAAAAACAAGCTCATCGTTACCATCAAAAATGCCATTTGGATTTGCTAACCAATAATCTGTAGTATTATCCTTTTCATCGATCTGGAAGGGGATGGGACGCCAGTTGTTCTGGTTGGCATCATAAGCATAGACATAAACCTCGTTTATCGGAGCTCCAGTCAATCCGATAATGAGGCTGCTTGACACAACAACCGGGTCTAAATCGCGAGGATTATTCCAGCGTCCTTCAATGTTTCCTGCAAAAACAAGAGGAATGGTTGAAAGTGCTATCACCATGATGATGCTAAAAACGACTGTAATTCTGGAAGTCATACGACACCTCCTGTTATTAATTTCTATGAACTGATTCAAGAGCCAACAAACCAGGTTTGTTTAAGAGACCAGGTTTGTTTAAGAGACCTGGTTTGTTAAAAAGACACCCTAAAATTAAATCATTTTTATCAAAATAGCAACATAATTTTTAATTTTATATATTTTTTTTATGTCATATCTGTGTGCTATTTGTGTAGATTTTTTCATGTTTTTAAACGAAAATTAATCCAGTCCCAACCTGGACAAGCCAGAACCAAAAAGAAAAATTAGCTCACAAAAACTGAATCTTCCTATGGCAGATCATTCTAATAGATTGATCCGACAAGGAGGACTATCACAAAAACAAAAAAATAAGAAATTTTTTGTGTCTGTTCCATTTTTGTGAGCCGAATATTTTTGCTCCTTGAGCAAGAAAATGACTGTTTACTATAGAATTATCGGTAGTGTCTTTGTTTTTTGAACATTTTTAACTGACAATTTTAGGTCACTTTAGTCACTTGCGCTTTAGCGCGCCAGGCTTTTACATAACTTTTACATTAATTACTTGACTTTTACATTAAATATACGTATACTGATACTGTCATTATAAATTATTAAAGTATCAGTGTACTGGTGAAGTTTTAAAAAAACGGGACCAGGGATTTGAGTTTTGGGACTCGTGTTCTGCATCTTATGAAATTCATCCCACCAGCGCATATTCTTGTCCCACTATAATTATCGATTTAACAAGAAGTTGTTAATCACGAATTCTTAATTAACCTGGAGTAAAATACTATTCGATGAAAAAGGAAATTATTACCAACAAGGAAATAATCGAACAAACTGTTATTGACGCTGACTTATTTCAAAAGCTATTACAAAGAAAACTCATTAAGCCGATGGGAACAGTAGATGAGAATGTGCCGGTTTTTGAAAAACAAGCTGTTCAACAGATCGAGCAGGTTAAACAGTTTCTTTCAATGGGGTATTCAATCGATGATATCGAAAAAATATTAAAAAAAGTTGGACTGCCCTCAGCTAAGAAATTGAAGGAGACCAGTGATGGAAAAGTCCGTTATCTAACTGTCGGTGAATTAGCCAAACGATTAAAAATTAATCCTCGAACCATTAAATTCTGGGAAGAAAGAGGAATTGTTGAGCCTGACACCCGTTCTGATGGCGGCTTTCGGCTCTATGCCGATTCCTGGGTCTATCTCTGCAACCTGGTACAGGACCTGCAATTATTTGGATATAGCCTGGAACAGATAAAAGAGATATCGGACCTGTTTCGAGATTTTTTAGCAATTCAAGAATCGCTGGAAGCCTTTAGTTATGAACAAACAAAATCTAAATTGCAAACAATGAGAGAGGGTATCAGGTTGTTTTTTGATAAAATGAGCCAATTTAAAGAAGGTGTCAATCGCTGGGAGGAATTATTAAAAAAGAAAGAAAAAGAAATTCGACATTTTGAAAATAAATTAAATCAATTACATACCACCGGGGAATCAAAGGAGAAAAAATCATGAGTATTTCAAGTCGTCCAAAGATGGTTTTTATCGAACCGAAGTCACCAAACTTACATATATATTCGAAGTTCGTCATTCCAAGACTGGGGATATTGATTTTAGGTACAATTATGAAACAGTTGGATTGGGATGTCAGGGTGTTTATAGAAGAAAAAGATGAATTGGATTTTGATTGTATTCGATCGGCTGATATGGTAGGAATTTCTACCATCACATCAACTGCCCCTCGTGCTTACACAATCGCCGATCAGGTGCGCGCGCTGGGGATACCAGTTATCATGGGTGGTCCTCATGTGAGTTATCTACCCGAAGAAGCGCTGGAACATGCGGATTTTGTTTTTCGCGGGGAAGCTGAAAAAGCTTTGCCAGCGTTCATTGAGCAATGGCTTGGTACCGGTGATTTCTCCACGGTTCCAAATTTGTCTTATAAAAATAACGGTGAAATTTTTCACAATCCACAGGGTGAATTAAACAATGATCTGGATTCAATCCCTTATCCGGATCTTTCTCTCATTCAAAATGGACTCAAACGAACTTTTGGATATACTACGATTCCGATTCAAACCTCTCGAGGCTGTCCATTCAATTGTGAATTTTGTTCTGTCACCGGCATGTTTGGAAAAAAATTACGCTACCGCTCTACTGAAAATATCATCAACGAGCTCCACCAGTACAATGATAAAAAAAATGCACTTTTCTTTTACGATGATAATTTCACTGCCAATCGCAAACGTGCCAAAGATTTATTAAAAGCGATGATTGATGAAAAGTTTAAGTTTCAGTGGTCAACCCAGGTACGAGCAGATGTAGCCCGGGACCGTGAGCTGGTAGAATTAATGCACCAGGCCGGGTGTGAAACTGTCTATATCGGGTTCGAATCGATTGACCCGGAAAATTTAAAATCAATGAAAAAGGATCAATCTGTAGAAGAAATCAGGTCAGCAATAGCGATCTTAAGTAAAAACAAAATCCAGATTCATGGGATGTTTGTATTTGGGTTTGAAAATGATAATCACCGGGTAATTAAAGAAACGATCCGTTTCGCAAACCGCAGTAATATTGGAACAGTACAGTTCTTAATTCTCACCCCCTTGCCCGGAACTGAGACATTCAGGAAATTAAAACAGGAGGGAAGAATCAAATTTTTCGATTGGACCCTTTACGATGCGCATCATGCGGTTTTCGAATCCAAAAATTTGACCATCGATGAACTCCAACAGGCACAAATCAAAGGGCATCAGTCATTTTATTCTTTACGTCAAATTTTGAAACATGCTTTGAAATTTAAATGGCACCAGGTGCTCATTGGTTTTTATGCACGTCGCTTAAATCGAACCTGGAAAAAGAAAAATAAGATATGGCTGAAAGTACTGGAATTGTTAAGACCGAATTTTAATTTTAATATCACAATCGATTTTAAGCAGGTCATTGAATTGCCCAAGAAGTTTTATAGCAGAGATAGTCAAAAAAAGAAGGTTAAAAATCACCAGAAGGATTATCGATTCAATCATCTAAATAAATCAAACCGTATGGCAATCTCAAAATAAACTGATGGTAAACAATTTTTTTCTCCAACAGAACTGAAATTCCCACAGAAAGGTTTAAGAAATTTTTGGGGAATGATTGGATTTGGTAATAAAAATGACTCTAACTAAAACATCTTCTCAAGATGATACTCATTATTTTCAAAATAAATCTCAGCAGCATAGTCACTATAAAAAGAAAACATGATAATAACACCGTTTCGCTCGGTATCTTTTGAAACAGCTAAAGAGACCGGTGGAACTAATAATTTATGCAGGTAAAGTCGTTTAATCCCATTATCTGTATTTTCAAATATCGTAATAAAATAGGGAGCTTTTTCCCCATGCTCCTTCATGCTTTTCGAAAAACCACAGATAACATATTCGGGGACATTGTTTCTATTAAGATCAAATAATAACTGAAGTTTTCCCTCAGCCTCATCAAAAAATTCCTGGTGATATTCAGGAATATCCGCTTTCGTCATCAGTTGCGCACCGGGGAATTCTGGAACGTGTTTTGCAAAAAAACCTTTATTGAACTGCTCTAATTTCTGTTCAGGACTCTGTTTGCAGGCGAACGAGAACAAAAGCAGGATTAATACAAACAAGCATATAAATCGTAAAATATACATCATTTCTCCAATTATTTATAATGATAAATTACGATAAGGGTTACGATTATGTATCGAATAAAAATCGAAAATGTTATTCACTTGTATTTATCTCTACTTAGTCAGATTAATATAACAAATGTCATTCCGACCGAAGGGAGGAA
>CBFDBN010000105.1:0-9721 GCA_965603055.1 uncultured bacterium
CCAGCGGATTTGGAATTTTTTTATAATTGAAACCATGCCCTTCATCTTTTATTTTGAACATAATTTTATTTTTGTAAATTCGGACTTTCAAATCGACAAACTTATCAGGTTGTGCTTTATTGCCATGAATAATAGCATTTGAAAGTGCTTCACATAACGCAATAGATAATTCATCTTTACTTTGAGAATTACAGCCCTTTATCTTTTCAAATAATTTCTCAAATCTTTGTATCGTTGTTGTGATTTGATCAGTTGAGCTTCTGATTCTATATCTATGGCTAATATATTTTTGTTTTTTGAGAGACATAACATCATCCATTGACTTTTAGGGATAATTTACTATACCATCAGTTCCTTTAAAGAGCGCTGAAGGATCAATTGGGGGCGCTTTGGTTTTACTTGCGAGTGATACATAAGTATTGGCAAGTGAATCTTTTCCAGCACCAAGCACGGTACTCACTATCACCAATGCTTCCGCATAATCTGATGGCTGTAATGCTTTTAAAATTTGTTGCCAGATTACTTCTTCCAAAACGTTGAACGCTGCCTGTACTTCATATAGATCAAAATTAGATGTATAGCGTTCTCTGGCTATTTTCTGTGAATATTCAATTATTGGCACCAGGTTTCTGCTCTTCACGCATTGTAATGTAAAATCGTAGAGCGTCTCTAATCGTTGCTTGCTTTTTTCGATACCTGCCTCTTTATAGTGCTTTAAAGGAACTCGTTCTAATGCTTTACTTGCTTTGCTGATGATTTCAACTGATTTTTTTTCAAGTAGTTGAATGAGGTTCATCACGTCTCCTATTGTAATTGTTTAGCTAGATTAAGTCCGCATAAGAAACCGTTAAAACGGTTTCAAAAGTTTATATTTTTGAATGAACACCACAATTAATTGTGGTGTTCATTCAAAAAAAATGATTACCATAGCCGTTTTAACGGCTTCACTACAGATCACTAAACTGTTACAAATACTGTTATCTATTTATATATTTTTTATCGAATTGATTATTAAATAATAGTTTTATGTTTCATATATCGATATGGCAGATATTTTGGCGCCCACATTGCGTTTTGGATCATCTCTTTCAAACTGTTATCATCCTTGCGCAATCCAAGTCCACTATCTCTGGCTACTTTAGCTACAGCCAGTGCGACTGTCGCTGATACGTTGCGAATATTTCCTATCGGTGGCAGCAGAAATCCATGATCAAGTTCATCTTGTGAAACTAAATCTCTCAATGCATGGGCTGCCGCAGAAAACATATTGTCCGTAATTTTATACGTTCCAGATACCAGTGCTCCTAATCCCATGCCTGGAAATATATATAGATTATTACATTGCGAAACAATTTTGTTTTCGCCTTTGTAAGTGACCTGGCTAAAGGGACTACCTGTTGCAACAAGGCAATTTCCTTCCGTAATTTGATAAACAGAATCTGGAGTGCATTCGGCTTTAGTCGTTGGATTTGAGATGGGCATAATCAATGGCAATTTAGTGTTTTGTGCCATTTGTGATAGAATCTCTTTATTGAAGGCGCCAGACTGACCTGTTACTCCGATAAGAATTGTAGCCTTTGCATTGCGAACCGTATCCAACAATGTGATATTATTTTTATCTTCAAGTTGCCAATTAGCCACCAGAGAACGATCTTTAACCATCATTTTCTGCTCTTCGCTTACACGCATTCCCTCCATCAATAATCCGTCTTTATCAACACCAAAAATCCGCTCCTTTGCTTCCTTTAGACTTACTCCTTCCTCTTGAAGGGCATTCAGTACCTGCCTGGCAATACCAATACCCGCTTGCCCCTGACCAAAAATAACGATTCTTTGCTCACTTAATTTTTGCTTCTTGATCCGCAATGCAGACAGGATAACCGATAAAGCAACTGCACCCGTGCCTTGCATATCATCGTTAAAAGAACAAATTCTTTCTTTGTAATTTTCAAGCAGCTTGAATGCGTTGTTTTTACCAATATCTTCCCACTGTAATAAGGCTTTGGGAAAACGGCGGCGTATCCCTGAGACGAACGCTTCAATAATCTTTTCGTATGCTGGTCCAGTGAGCCTTTTTTGCCTGAGTCCAAGATACAATGGATCGGCTAAAAGTTCTTCATTGTTTGTACCAACATCGATAAACACAGGCAAAGTGTAAGCAGGATGAATGCCAGCAGCCGCAACATAAAGACTGATTTTGCCAATAGGGATGCCCATTCCATTCATACCAAGATCGCCCAAACCAAGAATTCTTTCACCATCGGTTACAACGATGAGGGATACATTTGAAAACAGAACGTTGGAAAGAATGCGATCGATGTGTTGAATATTGTTAGCAGAAACGTAGAGACCCCGACGCCGCCTGTAAAGATGACTAAATTGTTGACATGCATTACCAACAGTGGGCGTGTAAACAATGGGTAACATTTCAGACAGATGATCCATGAGCAAAGCGTAATAAGCTGTTTCATTGCGATCTTGTAACGACATCAAATAAATATATTTTTCGATATCAGTCGATTTTTGTGAAAATACCTCGTAATTTCTTTCCTTTTGCTGTTCCAAAGTTGAAATGGCATCTGGCAACAAACCACAAAGATCCAGACTATGCCGTTCATTGTCAGGAAATGCAGTTTCTTTATTGTAAACAGGTGATTCTGTTAGAAAAATGCCTTTATAAGGCACTTCGACATATTCTTCTCCAGTAAATGGATCAATTCTTTTTGAATAGTTAAACATATTTTTCTCCCGATTTTTATTAAATTATACATTAATAAAATTTCTAATAAATCAGATTATTCAAAAATGATACCAAATTAAAATAGCATGTTAACCCATTTAAAATATAAAAATTAAAAATAATTTTATAATTTTAATGTATTGCATTTCTGCAACTATGGTATTGATTAATTTTATAACATTGCAATAATTGTTTGATAATATTAAAAATTCTGCAATATAAAATTAAAAAGTGAAGAAGGTTTTATATTGAGGATATAGTGCTGGAAACAGAAGGCATTTGGCTTGGGAATATTTCCTCGTTTTCAAAAGATTGGATAATTTTTCGCACAGTACCCTTAACATTTTCAAATATCTTTATATTTGCCTCTTGAAAAATACGAAAAGCGTTTGGGTTACAGCAGCCAGTAATCACGGCTTGTGCTCCATAGCTTATAACCAACTGCGCACAAAATATATCTGAACCGTTCCAGGCATCCTTATGAAGATTAGGTATTGCTTTATAGTTTTGCACATCATCTAAGTCTACAATTAGAAAAAATTCTGTTTGCTTGAAAATCGGAGATATTTTTGCATCAAAATTATCTTCTTGAGCTGTTATGGCAATCTTCATATTTGATCCTTCAACTTAATTGTTGCTAAAGAAGTATATCCTCAAAAAGTATGCCAGTTTTAGAAGATTTGTAATGTTATAAAAAATCAAATAGTTAATACGAAAGAGGCAAATACCATCGATATTGCAATATAGAAATGGTTGAATCAGGAGGGTTTCAGATTTGCAATCTATTGTCTAATAGAAAAGCACTTGGGGGGGGTATAAGACGAGTACGAAAAATTTACAATAGTCGATATTTCTTCATTTTGCGCCACAGTGTGGCTTTATCAATGCCCAATGCTTCAGCCGTTTTACCACGATGTCCGTTAAACTTTTCCAGTGTAGCCTTAATCATTAATTTCTCGGCATTTTTAAGGGGATGCTCAGCATCTTGTTTTTCAACATCAGACTCTATTTTTTCTAAAGAATCCCATAATCGTTCAGGTAAATGTTCGGTCTCGATTACTTCTCCATGACAAACAACAAAAGTATGTTCTAACACATTTTCTAACTCACGAATATTACCTGGCCATTCATATTTTTTCAGGAGACGCAAAGCCGCAGGAGATACGCCTTTAATGTCTTTATGAAATTTATTTTTAAACTTTTCATGGAAAAATTCGATAAGTAAGGGCAAATCGTCGATCCGTTCTTTTAATGTTGGTAGTTTAATATTTATCACATTAATGCGATAATAAAGGTCTTCTCGAAATCGACTCGCTTTTACCTCTTTTTCCAGGTCTTTATTCGTGGCAGTTATAAGACGGGCTTTTAATTTTATGGGGGTAGTACCTCCAACCCGTTCGAATTCTCGGGATTCGAGCACTCGCAACAGTTTAACTTGCACTGGGAGTGATAGATCACCAATTTCGTCCAGGAAAAGAGTACCCTCACCCGCAAGCTCAAACCGACCTAACTTCGTTCGAATCGCGCCTGTAAAAGCTCCTTTCTCGTGTCCAAATAACTCGCTTTCCAGAAGAGTCTCAGCAAAGGCACTACAATTCACCGCCATAAATGGCGCAGTTTTTCGCTCACTATTCAAATGGATCGCTCTGGCTACTAACTCTTTACCTGTACCACTATCCCCAGTGATTAACACAGTACTGTCGCTTTGAATAACATTGTCCATCAAATCATAGACACGCTGCATCGATTTGCTGCGCCCAATTATGTTCTTGAACTCATAACGTTCTTCTAAGTGGGCTGTAAGGTTTTTTATTTCACTGATATCTTGAAAAGTTTCTACCGCACCAATATGATACCCCTCTCCATCAAACAGTGGCGCTGAATTAATGCGAACAGGCACTCGATGCCCATTTTTGTGGACAATCAATAATTCGTTGGAAGTGGATGGCTGCTGCTGTTTCATTGTTAATTCCATGTGGCAACCATTTCGACAAACGTTGGAACGAAAAATATCCCAACATTTACGACCGACTGCTTCCTTCGAGGTATAGCCTGTAATACGTTCCGCAGCACGATTAAAGGAAGTAATCGTCCAGTCAGTATCTATCGTAAATGTTCCTTCAAACCGACTGTTAAAAATGGCTACCAGTTTATTCCTTTCATCTAAAATCTCCATGCTTTTCTTTTGAATCTCATTGGAAAGAAAAATCATTTCCTGTAGATTCCTGAATACGACGATAACTCCTATGATGTCCTGGTTGGGTTGTTGAATCGGTGTTATCGAAGTTAATATCTGTAGACTTTTTTCATCTGCACAGGTAATGTTCATCGAAAGATTTGAGAAGTTTTTGCCATTGGCTAAAGCATTTAAAATATAACTTCGATCATCATCTGATTTATCGAACAGGAATTGGAAATTTTGATCTATAATTTTATGCTCACCGAATCCAGTGATTCTCTGAGCAGCTTTATTAAAAACAATAATCTTTTTTTTCTGATTGATGACTACAATACCATCAGGGGCAACCATATTTTGATCGTTATTATTCTGATATGTTGATTTATCTTTTTCCATTTGTATCAACAGTTAATATTTAATAATGATATCCTGTGCAAGAAGTTAAAGAAATATTGCAATAAATTCAAGCGGTTTTTTTAATAGTACAAATAAATTGTATTATTTATTATAGTTACAATATTTCATCATTAATCCCCAGGTAATATCAGTCCGACTGATGACACCAACCAGTCGATTGTTATCAATGACAGGTAATTGTTTTATTTTTTTTGCAGTCATCAAAGCGCCAGCTTTAATTGCGAATGCATCTGGTTCGGTCGTAATCACATTGGTTGTCATAATTTCTTTTACAGGAAGATTCATGATATCGACTAATCGGTCTTCGATGAGTTCAGGATTCAGAAAATAAGAACTATCCTTCATCAATTCATCATAATCGGGCAGCAGGTTACAGCAGATATCACTGTATGTGACAATACCCAGCAATTTATTTTCACTATCAGTCACGAGCACGTCATTTAAATGATAGCGAATTAAAAGTGACTGGATCTTGCAAATCGGCGTTTCAGGTCCGACAGCTAAAAAGTTTTTGGTCATGAGATCGGATACTTTCATGAATATATCCTTTCAAATTATTACGACTGTAAATATCGACCACAAGCTTCTTCCTTTATAGCAACAAAATATCTTCATGATAAAAAGAGTTGAATGTTATAGTTACCTTTCACTACACTCACAAAACTTTCCCGTCTCCGCATTATAATATTTAAAATACTGATCCTTTGAATTCAGGTAAGAATTAACTGCCGCTGCAATATCATTCATGGTCGTAATAATGGCATCGATGTTCTTTTCAACAATTTTAGGCAGTGATTTGGCACCCATGCTTTTCCCCATAAAAAGTTGACAGTCGTGTAATAAATCCATGATATTTTTCGCCTGACCATGCTCATGTTGCTTCCCCAATGCAAAAGGATTTTCCCTTAACTCCTCAGCAAAAATTTCGCCGCTTAATATTTCGTAGATTAAATAATATTGGCTCTCACCGAAATGCCCGCGACGAATTGTTTTTTTATCATCGGTAGCAACGGCTATTTTCATCTGGACATTCTCCTCGTGTTAGATTTTATTTTTTGTTGTCTGGTGATTAGTTGCTAACCTGAATAATTCATCACGCAAAGACGCCAAGTTGCAAGGTCTTGAAAAGATAAGGTTTTCTGTTTAATTATAAAATTGGGTATCAAAACTCAGTTTTCAGAGATAATATTCGTAACTACAAATTTCTTGGTGGCTTTGCGTGAAGTTTTATGAATAATCCAGGCTAAATTTTTAATTATTTTGCTACAGCCCTAATGACCACAAAGCCCCCTTCACCGTAGCCAATTTTAACAGATTGAAATTTTTTTATTTCGGTCAAATTCCCAAATACAGTTTGAATCGTTTGAATGTTCTTAAATTCATTTTGTTCAAGCAGGTAGATTATTTCTTCCGTTGAATAAAAAGTCGCCAATCGGTAAAATACATTTTGCTGCTTTTTTGCCAGGTAAATTTGTCCCAATGGACTGTTTCGATCCATCAATCCCAATAAAAATGTGCCATCGGTTTTCAAAATTCTTCTTGCTTCTTGAAAAGCTATATTTACATCATCTGAAAAACAAATTGTGGTGACCATCAGAGCGAAATCGAAAATATTATTTTTAAAGGGCAGGTGTTCTGCAACTCCTTTTAATACAATAATCCCTTTTTGCTGCGCCAGGTTTAACATGTTTTCCGATGGATCGATGCCGATGGGAATTTCTAATGGCAGGGCAAATTGACCACTTCCCACACCAATTTCCACACCTAAGCCCGTTTTGGGTACAAAATGACGAATCGCAGCAATCTCGGATAAATAAACATATCGATTCTCGACGAACCACTGTTCGTATTCATCGTAGTGCTGATCAAAAGGCTTCGTGATTGGCATAAGATTTACCATGGATTATTAATATAGAGCGTGGTGCGGTAAGCGAGGAATAAAAAATGATAAATGTTAACTATTACGCTCCACGCACTACGCCCCACGCTCTACATTTTCCCATCTGAATTCTACTCTTCGTTTGGAGCAGAAACACCTCCAGACATCACAACAATTTACTTACTGGCTTTCCCTTCCAGTTCTGAGATTCTTTTCTGAATCTCATCCAGTGAGGTCGCCAGGTATTCCGCCTGATCTTTCAGATAGGTTAACTCTTGCTCTGGAGTGACTGTCGGTGCATAGGGCTGTGCCGCATATTGAGGCGCAGCAAACGGCATGGGTGCATAAGCGCCCTGGCGTGCCCAAAACGGCTGCCCTGTCGCATAATACCAATGCCGATGTCCCCTGCCTCTGCCAAAGGAACCTCTGCCGCCTCCCCAGGAGCCATAACCTCGACCTGGAATGGCATTGGCATAACCAGGAGCACCGTAACCTGCGCAATAGCCTGCTCCTCGTCCTGTCATGGGGCCCATTCCCATTGGTCCTGTTCCATCACCTGCTGGCATATTTCTTCACCTCCTTCCGTGTTTTTTTTAGTGCTCATTATTAAAATAATATTTTTTTGTTTTCATTCACAATTCACAATTGTTAATAAAAAAACTACTTTTTGATCCTGGTCTGACGACCACGCCTTCCAGCTCCAGGTCCCATTGCCTTTCCAGCCCATACAGGAAATCCATTACTATCCCTGATGGTAATCTCTTTGCCATCATATTTCATGGTTCGAGTAATGATTAATGGCTTGTTATTATGGGTCACTTTAGAACCAGTGATGGTCAAAGATTGATCCTTTTTCAGTTGAATTTTTTCATTATTTAAATACCAGTTTGGGGCGATATAGACTTTCTCCTCTTTGCCTTTAGTTTTTAAATTAACAACAGTCCCAGGAAAACGACCGTAACCTGAATCTGCGACCTCAACTTTGGTGATTTTTCCTTCGACCTTCGTTTCAGTTGCAGTGTTGTATAATTTTGTCATTGCGCCTTGATTCAATCCCCTGCCAGGTTGGGAAAATACCAGGCTCGACCATAATAAAATGAGGATGATGGCTAAAGAAAATTTCATTACATTTCTCATTTCACACCTCCATTAATTAATTGTATTTAAATTGAGTAATCGGCATTTCGCTATTTGCTTTGCGCTCATTTTTTAGCGAAAAGCTAATCACCAAAAGCCAATAGTCCAGTTAGATTACTAAAAATATTAATTTTAATTGTTGCTATTTATAATCCAAATAAATAAAATATCAACCCAACAATAATACCAAAAACCAGGTTAAAAATCTTGATCTGAATCGAATCCTTTACAGTATAAGAAAGCAACGGCAACATACCATGACCATCCTGGACAATGGAACTGGCTAATAACACTGAAAAAGGAATTAATCCCTGGGTAAACATCATCACAAAGACAAGGTGGGGTCCTGACTCTGGTAAGACTGCTACCAGCACCGCAATAATGCCGACCCATACGGTATGTGATTTGACAAATTCCTCCATATTCCAGTATTTAAATCCCACTTCAACAATTAATATGGCAAAGAACGACCACAGGAACACCCGCCAGAGATGCTTCTTCGCGATGTGATGCCAGATGTGCTCTCGCAGGTAATGATTGGGCACGCTGCCAACAATTACTGTAGCGATCGCCACTAAAATCGTCAGCGTCAATCGTTTCCAGCCCCACGATGGCGGTCCAACGATCCCGGTAGTTAAGCCAAGGAGAAACAGAATTGCGAACATCAAAAATATGGCTCGCAAGAAGGAAATGTGTAACAAATTTTTGGCAACATTCTCTTTGTCAAAACAGTTACATGTTTCGACAGTATGAACCTGTTGAAGTTTACATTCAACGCACGGTTTTATATTCAGCAACAGGGCAATTTTATCCGTCAACCATGCCAGAAGAATCCCCAGCACGAATAACAAACCGAACAAAATAAGAGCTTGTTTAGGGAACAGCGCCAACATAACAAACGCTTCATCGCCCGATGTGGCGATCATACCGCCCACAATCGCACCGAAACTCATTAATCCATGAACGTAAAATGACACATTGAGGTAAGCACATATACAGCCAGGAGTTGCCCCAAATAATGAAGAGATTGTATACTGCCTCCATCTGCTCACCTTGTTAGCGGTGGACATCCGACCGTTGGTGATCACGTTCAAATAGTCCACAATCAGCATCATCACAAACACAAACACAGTGATCATGATCGAATGTTTAAAAATTGACCACAGTTCCATAGTATTGTTAATTTCCTCCTTGATTACTCTCTGAACTTTGCTTCATGTTGATGAGCAGTGAATGAGATGAAACGTAGGGCGTAGAGAGTAGAGTGTGTGGCGAAGTCCGTAATGGAACATTTTTTACTTCTCACGGCCTACGCCCCACGCCGTACGCTCTACGTATGATTTTCACCAAAATATTCATTGAAAATTCA